>NZ_AJQF01000405.1:0-29426 GCF_000261705.1 Bradyrhizobium genomosp. III
CCAGGATCAGCACCGTCGCGCAGGAGAACACCAGCGTGAGACCAAGCGCGCCGCGGCTGCCGAATTGGGTGAGCAGGCCGACCAGAAGCGGCGGCGAGATCGCGGACGCCAGATTGAGCGGCAGCGCGATCATCGACATCGCCTTGGCGAACTCGGCCTGGTCGTAGAACACGAGCGGGATGGTCGCCCGCGCCACCGCCATGGCGCCGCTGCCGGCGCCATAGAGCAGGATGAAGACCGCCACCGCCCAGGTCGCGCCCTCGCTCAGCATCAGCAGCAGCATCGCGACGGGCAGTGCCGTGCCCGCGACGAGCCCGGTCGTGATCCCGTCCCACCGCCCGCCGCCGAGGAGATCGAGCCCGCGGGCGCTGACCTGGATCACGCCCAGCATCGAGCCGAACGCGAGGGCCTGCGCGGGCGTGAGCCCCTCCGCCCGCAACAGCTCGATCATGATGGCGCTGATGCCGAAATTGACGAAGGCGTTGAGCGTGATCGCGGCGACGACGAGGCCGAACGTGCTCCTCGGAATCGCGGGCACATCGGCAGACCTGGCCAGCGTGCCGCCATCGTCCTTCGCAAGTCTCCGGCGCGGCGCCACGAATGCATAGAGCGGAAGCGACACGAGGGTGAGCATGGCCGCGTAAACCAGGCACGTCCCCCGCCAGCCGAGGTGCCCGCTGAGGAACGAGGTCGTCGGCCAGAAGATGCTGCTGGACAGGCCCGTCACCAGCATCAAGGCCCCGATCGCGTTCTTGGCCTGCCGCCCCGCGACCTCGTTCAGCATGATATAGGCGCCGGTCGACAGCGTGGCGCTGCCGGCGATACCGAGGACGATCCAGGCGGCGAAATAGAGCATCGGCTCGCGCGCCAGCGACAGCAGCACGAAGCCCGGCGCGGTGACGACCGTGCCGACCATCATGACCGTCCGCGCGCCATGCCGCGCAAACGATCTGGCAAGCCACGGCGCACACAGCCCCATCGAGACGTAGAGAACGGATGTTCCGGCGAACACCGCCGGCAGGCTCATGCCGAGATCGGCGGCGAGATCGCGCCCGACGATGGCGGGAAGCCCGATCGTGCCCCATCCGACCAGCTGCGTGATGGCGAGCACCAGCAGGACGCCGATCAGCCTGCTGTCAGATTTCAAGAACCGCATTCCAAACGTTCGCCTGCCTGCCAGGCGCAGATCGCGCCGGCGACCAATGTCTTACCTGCAGACCGAGGCCACGGGCATGCCGGTTCCGAATGGCACCGCGGCGCCAGCCGCAGAGCGGCGCAGGACCACGCTCATTCCGGCGGATTGAACGTCCGCACGAAATACACGGGCTCGCTGCCCTTCTTCAGGCGGTAGAGTTGCGCCGGGCGGTTCGGGCCGCGCCGCATCTTCGCGACCGGCTCGATCATGTCGGCCGCCAGGATCCGGGTCCGGAACGCGCTTTTCTCGAGCGGACGGTCGAGCACGATCTCGTAGACGCGCTGCAGATCCGGCAGCGTGAATTCCGCCGGCATCAGATAGGCCGGCAGCGAGGTGTACTCCACCTTGTTGCGCAGGCGCTGGATCGCGGTTGCCAGGATGTCGCCGTGATCGAAGGCGAGCTTGTCCTTGAGCCTTCCGCCTCGAATCGGAAACCACCGCGCATCGTTCGCCAGCACGCTTGCGTCCGCCGGGATCAGCGCGAAATAGGCGTGTGTCGCCGACCAGCCGCGCGGATCGCGCGTCGCGCTTCCCCAGCTTCCGAGTTGCTCCAGATAAGGGCTGGTGACCCCGGTCTTCTCCCTCAGCTTGCGGGCGGCGCAAGCCGCGAGGTCGCGGTCCTTCGTGACGTCCACGAAGCCGCCCGGCAGCGCCAAGCTGAGCGGAAACGGCTCGCCCTCGCTGGCCGGGCGCTGCATCAGCAGCACCTGAAGGCTGTCGTCGAGGATCGTAAAGATCACGACATCGACCGTGGTCAGGGGTCGTGGGAAGTCCAATTGCCCCGATTTACCAGACCCTTCAGCCCGACCTTCGCCCGCCATCGGCAGCCTCCCCCTGTTCGGACTTGACAGTAGCATAGTTAGTTGTACAGTCCAACTTACTTAGTTGCTCAGGCACACTTATAACGACCATCGGAGACGGACATGTTCGGCGTGAGGTTCATCAAGGCCCAGCCCACCACCTATCTGATGAAGTATCGCGCCGGCGCGATCGTCGCCGAGGGTGCTGGTCTTTCCGCGCTGTATTACGCGCCGGTGACCATGCTGGTCGCGGTGCCGATCGGCAGCCGCGACGCCTCGTTCATCTTCGAGCAGACCGCGCGCGACTTTCAGACGCTGACCGTGCAGGGTCAGGTGACTTATCGCGTCAGCGACCCGAAGAAGGCGGCATCAATGCTCGACTTCACCCTGAAGGCTGACGGCAAGACCTATGCGAGCGACGATCCGGAAAAGCTGCCGGAACGCATCCTCGGCACGGTCGAGGTCCTCGCCCAGCAAGCGGTGAAGGAACTGACGCTGAGGGACGCGTTGCAGGCGTCCGACCGCATCGCCGACATCATCGCGGGCGGCTTGAGGGCGCGCGCGGACATCGCCGCTCTCGGCCTCGAAATCCTCGGCGTGTCGATCCGCGGCATCAAGCCGACGCCGGACACCGCAAAGGCGCTGGAGGCGCAAGCGCGCGAAGCGATCCTGAAGAACGCGGACGAAGCCATCTTCGCCCGGCGCAACTTCGCCGTCGAGCAGGAGCGTGCCATTCGCGAGAGCGAACTCGACACCGAGATCGCGGTCGAGCAGAAGAAGCGGTCAATTCGCGAGACCCAGATGGATGCCGAGGCGAGCGTTGCCGCAAAGCGCAATGAGCTGCGCGAGGCCGGCATGGCCGCGGACATCGTGCTGGAAGGCAAGCGCAAGGATTTCGTCGGCCTCAATGCCGACAATACCAGGACCCTGGCCGACGCCGAGGCCTACCGCGTCGGCGCGCTGATGAAGATCTTCGAGGGCGTCGACACCCGCGTGATCCAGGCGCTTGCCGCCGCCGGCATGCAGCCGGGTCAGCTGATCGCGCAAGCCTTCTCCGGCATTGCCGAGAAGGCCGAGAAGATCGGCCAGCTCAACGTCTCGCCGGACCTGCTCAGCCAGTTGATGGAGAAGCCGAAGCCGACGGAGGCCGCCAATGCCCGCCGCCAATGACCGCAAGGTGGTGCTGGTGACGCGCAAGACCAGGTTAGAGGACCTGATCGCGCGCCACCTGACGGCGGCGCAGGCCCGCTTCTACGTCGAACATCTCGGCGCCGACTTCTCCGACTATGAGCGCGAGCACGAGGTCTATCGTGCGCAGCGTCACACGACGCTGCAAGTGCTGGAGCAATGGGGGCGCTATCAGGTCATCGACCGCGGCTTCCTGCCGAACTTCCTCTTCGGGCCTGATGACATCGTGGTCGCGCTCGGCCAGGACGGCGTCGTCGCCAACACGATGAAATATCTGAACGACCATCCGCTGATCGGGCTCAATCCGGATCCCGCGCGCCACGACGGCATCCTCCTGCCCTTTGCGCCGCACGACCTCGCCAAGCTCCTGCCGGAGGTCGCCACTGAGAAGCGCAGCAGCCAGGCCGTGACGATGGCGGAAGCACGGCTCAACGACGGCCAGGTGCTCCACGCCGTCAACGACCTCTTCATCGGCGCCCGCACGCATGTCTCCGCGATCTACGAGATTGCGGCCGGCGGGGCGACGGAACGGCAATCTTCGAGCGGACTGATCGTCTCGACCGGGCTCGGATCGACCGCCTGGTTCAAGAGCATTGTGACCGGCTCGCTGGCCATTGCCGGCAGCTTTGGGCAGCCTCCGCCGCTGAGCAGTTACGACGCCCTGCCCTGGGACGCAGCCGAGCTGCGTTTTGCGGTGCGCGAGCCCTTCCCCAGCCGCCATTCGCAGACCCATCTCGTCTGCGGCCGGCTCGCGTCGGCGGACCAATTGCGCATCCGCTCGCTGATGGCGGAGAACGGCGTCATCTTCAGCGACGGCATTGAAGCCGACCGCCTCGACTTCAACGCCGGTGCCGAGGTCACGATCGGGATTGCCGCGCGGCGCGGGCGGCTGATCGTCTGATCATGTTGCGCCAAGCCGCGTCACGCCGTGTGGCCGGGATCGATATGCTTCGGCGTCTTCTTCTCGCGCTGCGGCGTCATCTTGGCCGGATCAGGCGCACCGGGCACGCCGCGGGGACCAAGCTGTTCGCGCTGGATGTCGTCCTCGGAACGGGATGGCTCGACGCCGTTCGGCTCACGCGGCTTGGTCATCGCGGCCTCCTTCTCAAATGCTGCTTCGTGGTTCGGCTCTAGACGCCGAGCGCGTTGTCTCCGGCTTCGCGGCCGGGCACGCTGACCTGGACTTCATGTCCCTCACGAAGCGCGAGGGATGCGGCGGCGACCGCCGATTCGAATGCAGCCTCCTTGGTGGCGTAGGTGTTCTTGACGTCACCGTCGTGCAACACGCCCCATTCGTTCCGCACCGGCACGATGGCATATTGAGCAAGGCCCATTGTCCAACTCCTGGCTTGAGTTTCAGAATTTGGCTTTCACCGTCTGTCCGATAACGCGCCGGCGGGACTATCGTTGCGTCAGCTGCGGATGCGCGGCGGTGACGCGCCACACCGTGTTGCCGCTGTCGTCTGCGACCAGCAACGCCCCGGTCTTGTCGATGGCGACGCCCACCGGCCGGCCGCGCGCCTGGTTGTCGCTGTTGAGGAAGCCCGTCACGACGTCCTGCGCCGGTCCGCTCGGCTTACCGTCCTTGAACGGCACGAACACGACCTTGTAGCCGTTGAGCACCTGCCTGTTCCAGCTGCCATGCTCGCCGACGAAGGCGCCACCGCGATAGGCGGCCGGCAGGCTGGAGCCGGTGTTGAAGGCGAGCCCGAGCGCGGCGACATGCGAGCTCAGGGCATAGTCCGGCACGATCGCCTTGGCGACGAGATCCGGCCGCTGCGGCTTGACGCGGGGATCGACATGCTGGCCGTAATAGCTGTACGGCCAGCCGTAGAAGCCGCCGTCCTTCACCGAGGTCATGTAGTCAGGAACGAGATCGGGACCGAGCTCGTCGCGCTCGTTCACCACCGTCCACAGCGCGCCGGTCTGCGGCTCGAAGCTGAGCCCGTTCGGATTGCGCAGGCCGCTCGCGAACACGCGCCAGCGCCCGCTGGCACGGTCGACCTCGAGGATCGCCGCGCGATTGTGCTCGGCCTCCATGCCGTTCTCGGTGATGTTGCTGTTGGAGCCGACGCCGGCATAGAGTTTCGAACCGTCGGGGCTGGCGACGAGACTCTTGGTCCAGTGATGGTTGATCGGCCCGCCCGGCAGCGGCGTCAGCACCGTGCCCGGCGCGGTGATCCTGGTGTCGCCTTCGGTGTAGGGATATCTGACGATCGCATCGGCGTTGGCGACGTAGAGATCGTTGCCCACCAGCGCGATGCCGAAGGGCGAGTTGAGATGGTCGAGGAAGACGCTTTGCGTATCCGGCACGCCGTCGCCATTGCTGTCACGCAGCAGCGTGATGCGATTACCCGGCCCGGTGTCGTTGCCGCCCGAGGTCGCCCAGGACTCGATATAGCCCATGACGATCTCCTTGGGCCGCTTGATCGCGCCCCCCTTTGGCGCCTTGGATTCCGCCACCAGCACGTCACCATTGGGCAGCACGTAGAGGAAACGCGGATGCTGCAGACCGGTCGCGAAAGCCTTGACCTGCAGGCCTTGCGCCACAGTCGGCGTCTCGTCCTTCTTCCAGCCGACGATGCGCGCGATGTGGACGGGCGGCAGCAGATATTGCTGGATGTCGGGAAGCTCAGGGTTGGCGCCGATCTGCGCCTTGGGGTCGCCGCTGCCGTCATCGCAAGCAGCCAGCAACGGCAGCGACGCGCACACCAGAGCGCGGGCGAGCTTCGATATCATCGCGCAACTCCCACGCCGTGGCGATAGACCATGGCCCAGCCGAGCCAGCCGGTGACGGGCAGGATCAGCACGGTGATCACGGACAGAACGAGCCCCGTCGGCCACACCGAGGTCCAGGCATCGCGGGTGTGGATCAGCGCGTTGACGATGGCCAGGATCAGCGCCACGGCATTGCCGATCAGATGCGGCCAGGCCGGCGTCTGCACACGCACCAGGCGGTTGCCGAGGAAATCAGTGAGGCCCGCGATCGCCGCCAGCACGCCGAAGACGACGCCAACGAGCAGAAGCCAAGCGGAAAAATTCGCCCACATGATCTCGGCGCTGGCGACATAGGCGATGTCGGTCAACAGCGCCCCGACGAAGCACGCGATCGGGATCGGCACCAGCATCGGATGAATGGGATGACCCGCGATCTGCGCGGTGGTGCGCACGCGCATGTCGTCTTGCACGGTTTGGCCTCGTGTGACTTTCCTCCAGCCCGACCGGCCAACTCGTGCGGGATGTGATGGTTCCTAGGGGATCCGCGCCGCCTCGTTACGACGCGCGCGGATGGCACTCATCGCCGTAGCGATATCAGCGATCTCACGGGCTACGATGGCCTTAGATGCGCGCCAGACCCAGCTTTTCGCGGACCTCGTCATCCTCGATCACCTGATCGAGGCGCACATTCTTGTCGGCCTCCTTGCCGGCTTCGAAATCTTCCGCGATCGTCTCGAGCGCCCGAAACGCCTCCCCGGCGCTCGGTGCCGCTTCGATGTGAGCAAGCGACTGACCGTTGACCGTGAGATCGGCCTCGCCCCAGGGCGTGGTGTCAATCTCCAGGCGGTCGCCGCCGGCATTTGCGATGAAGTGCTGGACGGTGGATTTGGAGGTCGGCAGCGTGAGATCCGGCGTCCAATCGATCGGCTTGTCGGTCATGTCATGGTTGTCCCGAAGTTGCGACCAACGAATAGACCATCCGGAGCGCGCGACATTGACCTGGATCAGGCCCGGTGCGGCCGGGCCGTCAGCGCAGGATTTATCCCACCTTCCTCTTCTGTCGCGTGGTTGCGAGCAATACCAGGAGGAACGAGGCCGCAGTCATCAGCGTCGATATCGCTCCAATCGTCGGGTCGATCTCGTCTCGAAGCGCGGTGAACATGCGCTTGGTCAGCGGCTGGTACTGGCCGCCGGAAATGAACAGCGCGACGATGGTCTCGTCCATTGCCGAGATGAAGGCAAAAATGCCGCCGGCGACCACGCTCGACTTGATCTGCGGCAGGGTCACCGCGAAGAAGCTGCGCAGCCGGTTCATGCCGAGGCTTCGCGCAACCATCTCCTGCGCCGGATCGAAGCTCTGCAGGCCCGCCAGCACCGATATGACGACATAAGGCAAGCCCAGCATGACATTGGCGAGCACGAGGCCGGGCATGGTCGCGACCAGGCCGACCTTGGCGTAGACGAAGAAGATGCCGACTGCGGTGATGATAATCGGCACCACCAGCGGCAGCAGCAGCGCCATATGAACGACGCGCATGATGCGCAGCTTGGACTGGCTGATGGCATAGGCGGCAGCCACCCCACACGGCGTTGCGATCACGACGGTGAAGAGCGCAACCGTCAGCGTCACGCGCGTTGCCTGCATCCAGGCCGGGTTTGTGAAATATTGCTGATACCAGCGCGTCGAGAACGACGGCGGCGGGAAGGTCAGGAAGCGCGCGCTGGAGAACGAGATCGGCGCGATGATGAGAACGGGCAGGATCAGATAGACCAGCACCAGCGCGCTGATCGCGTAGAGGGCAATCCGTGCGGGCGAGATGCGCATCATTTCTGCCCCAGCACGCGGTCGAGCGAGATGAAGCGGCTGACGACGAAGAAGATCGCGAGCACACTCATGAGCAGCACGACGGCGACGGCGCTGGCCGCACCGAACTGGTTGTAGAGCTCGACGTTGCGACTCACGAGCATCGATACCATCACGGTGCGGCCGCCGCCTAGCAGCTCCGGCGTGATATAGAAGCCGAGGCAGAGCACGAACACCATGGTGCAGCCGGCGAGCACGCCAGGCAGCGACAGCGGCAGGAACACGCGAAAGAATGTCAGCGACGGGCTCGCGCCGAGACTGGCGCCGGCTTGCATGAGATCGCCGGGGATCTTCTGCATCGTGGCATAGAGCGGCAGCACCATGAACGGCAGCAGGATGTGCACGGTCGCCACCACCGTACCAAAACTGTTGTGGACCAGCGCGAGTGGCTCGGAGATCACATCGAAATAGCGCAGGAATTGGTTGATCACACCGCTACGCTGGAGCAGCGCCAGCCAGGCATAGGCGCGGACCAGCACGCTGGTCCAGAACGGCAGCACGACCAGCGACAGGATCAGGATGCTCCAGGCCTTCGGCACCGAATTGGCGAGATAGGCCAAGGGATAGCCGAGCAGCAGAGCGATCAATGTGACCGCGAGGCTGATCTCGAAGGTCAGCGCGAAACTTCGCCAGTAGATGTCTTCGGTGAAGACTCGCCGGTAGTTCTCCAGCGTGAAGCCGTCATGGTAGATCGACTGCCAGGCCAGCCAGCCGACCGGCAGCACGATCAAGAGCAAAATCACGAGCAGCGCCGGCGACACCAGCGCCAGCATCAGCCCGTGCTCACGGCGCTGATGCTTTTGCGAAGGATCGGACACTGTCATCGTCAACGCTGCCTCGTCTCACTTCTGCATGAACGATGCCCAGCGCTTCTCGGCGGCTTCGCCGGCCGGCGATGACCACCAGGCGTAGGACATCAGCGCCTGCTTGGCCGCGTTCGCCGGCTCGCTCGGCAATTGCGCGGCACGTTCGGACTTGATCACGTTGGTTTCAAACGCCTTCGGATTGCCGGGGCCGTAGTCGATGTGGAGCGGCAGATTGGCCTGGTGCACGGGATCGACGGCCTCGTTGAGGAATTTCAACGCGGTGTCGAGATTCGGCGCGCCCTTGAGAATGCAGAGCGAGGTGCTCTGAAGGACGCCCTGATTGTAGGTGAAGGCAACCTTGGCGCCTTCCTTGGCGACCGCGCTGACTCGGCCGTTCCAGGCCATCTCCATGTCGACCTCGCCGTCGTTGAGCAGTTGCGCCGACTGCGCACCCGAAGTCCACCACACCGTGATGTGCGGCTTGATCTCCTCGAGCTTCTTGAAGGCGCGATCGACGTCGAGCGGATAGAGCTTGTCCGGCGCGACACCGTCAGCCATCAATGCGGCCTCAAGCGTGGCGAACGGGTGGTTGCGCAGGGCGCGGCGGCCGGGGAATTTCTTCACGTCCCAGAAATCTGCCCAGCTGTTCGGCGCGTCCTTCGGGAACGTCTTCTGGCTGTAGGACAGCACGCTGGAATAGAACTCGTAGGAGATCGAATAGGGACTGCGATAGGCTTCCGGCATCGCCGCGCCGTTGGGAATCTTCGAGAAGTCGAGCTTCTCGATCAGCCCCTGCTCGCCGCCACGCAGGCAGTTGCCGGTGGGCGTGTCGACGACATCCCAGATCGGCCTGCCGCTGCCGACCTGGGTTTTGATCGCGGGCCAGGCGTCGGGAATCGAGTCCTGGTTGATGGTGATGCCGAGCTTCTTGGCGGTGGGATCCAGGATCGCCACCGTCTGCGCCTGCTGGTAGGCGCCGCCTTGCGAGACGAAGGTGATTTGGTCGGCGGCATCGGCCGCACCGGCAAATCCGATTGCGCCGAGCAGCGCGCAGCCCAGTCCAAACTTCTGCTTCATCGTCATCCTCGCCTCCTCCAAAAGAATCTCACTGACCGATCGCATCGAGAAACTGATACCAGCCGGCGACCATGCGCACCGCGGGCTCGCGCAGCGGATAGAACGGAATGGGCCTCATGCCCCTGACATCGAGCAGCCCGACATCGGGGCTCTCGCCGCGCACGAGGGCTGCGAGATAGCGGCCCATCAGGCTCGACATCGCAACGCCCGCGCCATTGTAGCCCAGCGAGACCAGCGTGCGGTCGTCGATCCGGCCGATATGGGGCACCGAGTCCAGCGTCATCGCGACGAGGCCAGACCATTTGTATGCGAGCGGGACCTCGGCCAAATCCGGAAAGATTCCGACCATCGCCTTGCGCAGCGCGTCGAAGGCGGCTTGCGAGTCCTGCTTGCCGAAGGCGCCGCGGCCGCCGAAGATCACGCGGTTATCGACCATGCGGAACCAGCGCATCATGCGCTTGGTCTCGGTGTAGGTCCGCCCCGTCGGCATCAGCTTTCCAGCGAGATTGCGCGGCAGCTGTTCGGTCGCAACCATGGCGCTGCGGAACGGGATCAACGTGCGCTGCATATGTGCGGTGGCGCCAGTCAGATCGGAATAGCTGTTGGTGGCGATGATCGCCTGTTTGGCACGCACGGCGCCTTGCGGCGTCTCGGCGACAATACCGTTCTTCTCGCGCCGCAGCTTGACGACCGGGGATTCCTGGAAGATCGGAACACCACGGCGCGCCACGCCGTCGGCGAGGCCCCGCAGATAATTCAGCGGATGGATGCCGCCAGAGCCGGGATTGAGCACGCCGCCGACAAAGATGTCGGAGCCGGTCTCTTCGCGCACTTCGCGCTTGTTGAGGATGCGGACCTCGGCAGAACCCATCTCACGCGTCATCCAATTGGCCTCGTCGATCGCGGCCTTCAGCGTCGTCTGGTTATGCGCGGCCTTGACCTGTCCGGTGCGCGTCAGGTTCGCACTGGTGATGCCGAATTCGGACACCAGCTCCTCGACCATGTCGGTCGATTCATGCGCGATCTCGTACATGCGCTTCGCCATGGCGCGGCCATGCGCGGCATCGATCTCGCGGAACGACAGACGAAACTTTGCGGTGATCACGCCTCCGTTGCGTCCGCTGGCGCCCCAACCGGGGCGGTTGGCTTCGAGCACGATTGGCGATGCGCTGTCCTTGGCGATGTGGTGCGCGGCGGACAGGCCGGTGTAGCCCGCGCCGATGATCACCACATCCGCCTGGTGTTCGTCCGACAGCACGGGAAAGTCGCGTGCCGGCTCCGCGGTGGCTTCCCACAGCGAGTTGACCGATGGCAATGCGCTCCAGTCGCGTGTCATGCCGGCGCTCACGGATTTACGCCGCCGGCCCGATGGCGGCGTCGGCCAGTGCCTTCAAGGTCGGGAAATGGAAGTCCGGCTTGGTCAGCGTCTCCACCGCCGGCGTGCCGCCGAAACCAGCGACGCCCTGGCGGCGCTCGATCCAGCACACCTTGTAGCCGAGTTTCCGCGCGATCCCGATGTCGTGGTACTGGCTCTGGGCGACGTGCAGAATGTCGGACTGCTTGTAGCCGAACGCCGACTGACGCCCCCTGTTGTAGGCGAAGAATTCCGGATTGGGCTTTGCCACGCCGGTGTCGTCGGCACAGACGGTGTCGTCGAAGGGATCGCCGAGCGCGTGCGCGTAGGCGGACAGCGCGACACGGTCGGCATTGGTCATTGCGACCAGGCGGAATTTCGTGCGCAGGCGCTTAAGCGCCTCGGCCGAATCCGCGAACGGCCCCCAGCGTAGCACCGAGAGCTGGAAGGTGTCGCACGACGCGTCGTCGGACGGCAGTCCGACCTCCTTGGCCAGATGGCGGTAGACGTGGAACATCGCCTCGCTGGAGCGCTCGTAGTGCTTGTCGCGGCCGCGCTTGTAGGGCTCGAATATCTGCTCGTCGCTGAGCTCGGCCGGCGTCTTGCCCGAGATCTTGCGCACCGCTGCGAGCACGCCGGCCTCGAAATCGATCAAGGTGCCGACGACGTCGAAGGTGAGGACCTTGAAATTGCTGAACGCGGCTTGGGTCGACATATCGGTTTCTTCTTTCGGTTGGACAAGGCTTGAGTTCAGTCCTTCATCTTCGGCACGACGATGGTGTCCTGGGGATGAAGGGTGACGGTGAGGCTGCCGCCGAGCGGCGGGATGCGGCTGTAGGCCTGATGATAGCTCGGCTGGCGCAAGCTGAGCGCGATGCCGTCAGCGAGCGCCAGGAAGATGCGCAGGCTCTCGCCCTGATAGACGATATCGGTGACCGTGCCGGTGAGCCGGTTGCAGGCGGCATCCTGTGCGCCATCGTCGATCAGCAGCTTTTCGCTGTGCACGGCCAGCATCAGCGCATCGCCGTCGGGGATGGCGCGGGCGCTACGCAGCAGCGCGTTGCCGAGCGCGACGCTGGTGGCATCGACACGGCGCACCGACAGCATCGTGGCTTCACCGATGAAGCTCGCGACGAAGGAATCGGCGGGATGGTCGTGCAGCCGCGCGGGCTCGTCGATCTGGACCAGCCTGCCGTCCTTCATTACCGCGACACGGTCGCTCATGGTCAGCGCCTCGCGCTGGTCGTGGGTGACGTAGATGATGGTGGCGCCGATTCGCCGGTGCAGCGCGCGCAGTTCGATCTGCATGGATTCGCGCAGCTGCTTGTCGAGCGCGGAGAGCGGCTCGTCCATCAGGATCAGCCGCGGCTCGAAGATCATGGCGCGGGCGAGCGCGACGCGCTGGCGTTGGCCGCCGGAGAGCTGCGCGATGCCGCGCTCATCGTAGCCGGCGAGGCCGACCATCGCGAGCGCCGCGCGCACCTTGTCGGGCCAGCTTGCCTTCGGCAAGCGACGTGCACGCAAGGGAAAGGCGACATTCTCGCCGACGCTCATGTGCGGGAACAGCGCATAGTTCTGGAAGACGACGCCGATGTCGCGCTTGTGCGGCGGCATGTAAGTGACGTCGCGACCGCCGAACAGGATGGTGCCAGTCGTAGGCAGGATGAAGCCGCCCAAGATGCCAAGCAGCGTGGTTTTGCCGGAACCGGAGGGACCGAGAAGCGAGACGAACTCGCCGGCGCCGACATTGAGGGAGACGTCGTCGAGAGCGCGAACGGCGCCGTACGCCTTGCTCGCGGACCGGATCTCGACGCTTTCCGCTCGTCTGTCCAACGATCGCCCTCGCCTCGTTCCCTGTCATGACGTGCCTCACTGCGCGCCATAAGCCTGCTTTATAGACAGCATCCCGGAGCAATCGCGGGTACAGCGTGCGCCGCACCAAAACTGTCTCCCGAACACCCTGCCTTTAGGCTGTGATACGAATGACACCAGACTTGGCAAAACTCGGCAATTGCCAAATTCTCACTGCGCCCATAACATGACGTTATGCCCGAGCTGCGCAGGATGCTGCCCTCAAGTAACGCCCTGTTCGTCTTTGACGCAGCAGCGCGCAATGGCAGCTTCACGGCGGCTGCCGCCGAACTCAACGTCACGCAGCCGGCGGTAAGCCGGATGCTCGGACAATTCGAGGAGCATCTCGGCGTTCGCCTGTTCGACCGCAAGGCGGGCCGCGCGGTGCTCACCGAGGAAGGCGAGCAGCTCTATCGCCGCGTGCTCGAAGGCTTTCGCAGCATCGAGAGCGGCCTCGTCGAGATCGAGCGGCGCCGCAAGGGCACCGAGACCGTGACGCTGTCGGTCTCCTCTGCCTTTACCACGCACTGGCTGATGCCGCGCATCGACAAACTCCAGAAGCAGTTTCCCCAGGTCGATCTGCGCTTCCAGCTGATCTCCGGCGCATTACGCGGGCCGGTGGAGAACGTCGATCTCGGCATGCGCTTCCGCGATCGCGACGAGCCGTCGTCCGGCGGCACGCTGGTGATGAAGGAAGCGATGCTGCCGATGTGCAGCCCGACCTATCTCGGCGCGACCGATCCCACCGAGGGCAACACCATCATCCGCCTCGCCGAGACGCCGGGCGACTGGGCCGCGGATTACGCATCACTGCTCACCGGTCGTCGCGGTGCGGCCAAGGGGCTCAGCTTCACCGATTATGCCGTCGTGATGCAGGCCGCCCTGCTCGGCCAAGGCATCGCGCTCGGCTGGCTGACGGTCGCCTCGCATTGGCTCCTGACAGGCGCGCTGGTGCCGGCCTCCGATACACTCACCACCACGCGCCGTCTCTGCGAGTTCCTGCCGCCACGCAACCGGCCCATGCGGCCCATTGCCGCCGAGATCCGGGATTGGATCATCGCGCAAATGCGGATCGAGCTGGCTGCAATCGATCGGCAATATCCACGACTTGGCTTGATGCCTGCGTGCTACTGAGCTTTCAGGTGGATTTGCCTTCCTGACCGTCGGCTCGCCCGAGCGAATGAGCCGGCTGGCTCAGGTCGCTGTCCAAAGGTACGAACAAGCAGGCAACCGTCAGCTCCTATCGCAAAGCTCCGGCCATCTGGCGATCGACGTCAGCAAGCAGGCTTCAACTTTTCTGCGATCCACAATGAGCCCTCATTTCAAGCGGAGGGCTTGGGCGTTGGAGCGGGTGAAGGGAATCGAACCCTCGTATTCAGCTTGGAAGGCTGCTGCTCTACCATTGAGCTACACCCGCGTTACGGGCTCCCTAACACGGCCGGGCGGCGGTCTCAACTGTTCAGGAGGTCGCTTTCCGGCCGTCCTGAGCCTTGCGAATCGCGCCCGGTTCCTTCCGACCCGCCGCCTCTTAACAGCGGCGGCAATGCCGCCTATATTGAAATCTTCCGAAACCAACGAAAGGAGGTGATCCAGTGTCTCTTACCAAGCGCTGTCACCTCGCTGGGATCGCCCGCTAAGCTTTGAACAAGGCTTGGCATCGGGGCGCTCTCAGCCCTGGACCAGCGAGCAAGAAATCGGGCGCGACGGGGCTTCCCCGCCGCGCCTTTTTCGTCCGCCGGCGCCGCTCAGTCCGGCGGCTCGCCCGCAAGCACCTCGCGTATCTTCTGCGACAGCTCCGACTTCCGATAGGGCTTCCTGAGCAGCGCCACACCGGGATCGAGATGTCCTCCGTGGACGATGGCATCGTCGGTGTAGCCGGAGGTATAGAGCACCCTTGCTCCCGGCCGCCGGAGCCGGATCGCGTCGGCCAATTCCCGCCCGTTCATGCCGCCGGGCATGATGATGTCCGTGAACAGCAGATCGAATTTGGCGCCCTGGTCGACCAGCGCCAGTGCGGAGGCGCCGTCGCCTGCCACCAGCGTGCGATAGCCGAGGCTGCCGAGCCGGGCGATGACATAGCCCTGCACCAGCGGATCGTCCTCGACCACGAGGATCGTTTCGTGCCCGCGTGCCGTGTCGAGCGCCTGGACCGGCGCGGTCCTGGCCGGCGCCTCGCCCTTCGACCGCGGCAGGAACAGCCGCATCACCGTGCCGCGCCCCTCCTCGCTCTCGACCGCGACGGTGCCGCCGGTCTGCTTGGCAAAGCCGTAGACCATGCTGAGCCCGAGGCCGGTGCCGCGGCCGACGCCCTTGGTGGTGAAGAACGGCTCGAACACGTGCTCGCGGATGTCGGCGGGGATGCCGTGGCCGGTGTCGGCGACCGCGACCATCACGAAGGCGCCGCGCATGGCATCGCCGTCGCCCGCAGCGTCGGTGTCGTCGAGCTCGCGGTTCGCGGTCTCGATCGTGAGCTTGCCCCCGCCCGGCATCGCGTCGCGCGCGTTGACGGCGAGGTTGACGATCGCGGAGGAGAGCTGCGATGGATCGGCCATCGCGGACCACGCATCGTCGGCGAGCCGGGTCACGATCTCGATATGGGCGCCGAGGATCGGCCTCAGCAGTTTAGCGGTCTCGATCACGAGGGCGTTGACGTCGATCTCGCGCGGCTCCAGCGGCTGGCGGCGCGCGAAGGTCAGGAGCTGCGAGGTGATCTCCGCGCCGCGCGCGGCCGCATCGTCGATCAGCTGCGCGATCGCGGCGAATTCGGGCTTGTCCGCAAGCCCCTCCTGGATGATCTCGATGGTGCCGGTGATGACCGTGAGCACATTGTTGAAGTCGTGCGCGACGCCGCCGGTGAGCTGGCCGATCGCATCCATCTTCTGGGATTGGCGCAGCCGCTCCTCGGTCTCGTGCTGCTCGGTGAGATCGGTCGCGGAGCCGCGATAACCCATGAAGCTTCCGTCGGCAGCGAAGACCGGCTGGCCGTTGACGCTGAAATGATGCATCCGCCCCGTGGTGTCGCGGCCGCGATATTCGAACTTCCGGAACGGCTCATGGCGGTCCAGCATCGCCATGTGCGCGCGCCATTTCTCGGGCTCGGCGTCGCAGCCGGACGCGGCATCGGTGCGGCGCTTGCCGATCAGCGCCTTGTTGTCCATGCTGAAGGCACCGGCCCGGTCGGAAATGTAGGTGAACCGATGGTCCGGTCCGGTCTCCCAGAACCAGTCGGACGCGGTCTCGGCATAGTCGCGGAAACGCTCTTCACTCGCACGCGCGTCCTCTTCGGCGCGCCGGCGGACCTTGAGGTCGCGCTCGAGATTTGCATTGGCCTCGCGCAGCTCGCCATAGGCCCGCTGGAGGTTCGCGCACATCGCGTTGAAGGCGTCGATGACCTTGTCCAGCTCGTCGGCATCGTAGGGCGGCCGGCGCTCCAGGCGCAAAGGCGGCGGCGGCCGCGCAAGGCTGTATTTGCTGACGAAGTCTGCGATGGCGACCAGATGCCGCGTCACCAGCAGATGGAACATGTAGATGATGAACAGCGAGACGAGGAACGTCTTGGCCGCCTGGCTTGCCAGGATCACCAGCGCGCGGTTCAGCAGATGCTGGTAGACGTCGGTCAGCGTCGCCTCGACATGGAGCACGCCGATCTCGCGTGCGGTCCCCTGCACATTGGTGTTCAGCGGATAGTCGCGCGTCACGACCGAGCGGGTGCTCGGCTCGCCGATGGCGAGACGGATCGGATTGGGACGGTCGTCAACCTCGCGCACCTCGGCGGCGCGGATGTCGGGCAGCCGCAGGATGCCGTCGAGCTGGAGCTTGAGCTGGTTCTGGTCGAGATTCCACAGGCTCTCGCCGAGACTGCCGGTGGTGCTGCGGCCGATCTCGTCGAGCCTGGTCTCGATGAGGCCGACCTCGCGATCATAATCGAGATAGAGCTGGAGCGCAGTCAACGTCAGCGTCACGACCGAAGAGAACAGCAGCACGGCGGCGAGCAGGCGCGGCCCGACGCCGCTGCGCGACCAGTTGAAGAGCCGGGACAGCAGCGCGGCGAACATCGAAGGCGCGAGCGCGGTGCCGATCAAATCCTGCTTCGCAGCCGCCGGTGCAACGGCGCGGCCGCGATTGGAGTCCTCGTCACCAGCCTTGGCCATGCACCACATCCCCGGAAACGGCGGCACGCTGCGGCCGAGCGGTCGCAGCCTCGAGCATTTCGATCGTCGAGACTTCCCCTTCCCGCGATGCGCGCGGCGATCCCGTCGGCCGATTTCCTGTCAACCCCTGGGCGGCTTGAGGTCGGCGGGGTCATATCTTGCGTCCGCTAGCAGGATTGTCGCGCAAACTACCACTTCGCGTGGTAGAATGACATCGGTGAAAGTCCGGACGTCGCCTGCACCTCGGGCGGGGCAGTGGGCCACGCGCAGGCGCCGTCTCCGGTAGATCGGGCGGACATCGGAATCCAGCGGTAGCTTCGGGCAACGAGGAGGCGCGTCATGTGGCGGATTATCGTCGCCTGCCTGTCACTGCTTGCAAGCGGTCCATCGCCGGCGCAGGAGGTCATCCGGCTCGCGCGCATCGCCGACATCCCCGATCAATATGTCGGCGGCGAGATGTTGCGGGCCGTTTACGCCAGGCTGAACATCAGGCTGGAGTTCGAGGACGTCCCCGGCAAGCGCGCGCTCGCGCTGTCGAGCGCCGGCGCGGTCGACGGCGAGATCCAGCGCATCGGATCGCTCTCGCGCGACTACCCGACGCTGGTCCAGGTCACGCCGGCGATCAACTATATCGAGCCGGCGGTGTTTGCGACGAAATTCCGGTTCGACGTCGCCGGCTGGGACTCGATCAGGGACTACAGCATCGGCATCGTCCGCGGCGTCGGCTCCTCGGAGGCCGGCACCCGCGGCATGGCCCGCGTCACGGCGACCACTGGCCTCGACAACATGGTCAGGATGCTCGATGCCGATCGTTTCGACGTGATGGTCACCGACCTCTTCAGCGGGCTCGCCGCGGTGCGCAAACTCAATCTGCAGGCCAGGATCCACCCGCTCTCGCCGCCGCTCGAGCGCATCCACATCTACCATTACCTGCACGAACGCCATCGCGATCTCGTGCCGAAGGTAGGCAAGGCGATCGCCCAGATGGAGGCGAGCGGCGAATTGGCGGCGCTGCGCGAGGCCCTGGTCAAGCAGGTCTTGAACGCCCCGTAACGGGCCGCCGGCTCAGCCCGTGCGAAGCCTCTCGCGCAAGGCGACGGCGGCGATCAGCATGCCGACGCACCAGGCCACGACGGCGCGGTGGGGCTCCCCGCCGAGCAGCACCGTGAAGATGCTCGTCAGCAGGCACGGCACGATGACCTTGCCCGTCCGGCTCGTCAGTGCGAGCAGGAACGGCATCGCCGCGATCGATATCTGCAGGACGTCCATATGGGACATCGGGCGCGAGGCTTCAGAAGCCGCAAACACCGAGCGCGCGCGGCCGCTTGCCGCGCCGGCTTTCGACGATGCGCTCGCCGCCATTCTCGGCCGAGCTGCCGTAATAGCGGTGATGGCCGCTTTGGTCGTGCAGATCGGCCGTCTGAGATTGTCCGGCGCGACGTGCGTCGCAGATGATCTTGATGTGACCCGACATTGCCGCCTCCGGCAGAAATCTTGTTGTTGTGGTCATCAGTCGCGACCACTTCCGGCGGCGTTCACACGGCAACGCCGCAATCGGGTTTCAGGACGGTTTCGTCGCGGCCCGGCCACGCAATATCTTATGCTTGAATTTATTTTGGGGATTGTCGGCATCGCCTGCGGTGCTACGTCCTCTGGGATCGGTGCAGAAAACAACGAGGTGACGATGCTGTACGCCATCCTGGCCTACCACGTGGAAGACGAGATCCTGTCCTGGACGCCTGAGCAGGACGCCGCAGTCGTGGCCAAGGTCATCGAGGTTCAGGCCCCCTTGCGGGCCAGCGGGCAGTTCGGGCCGGCCGCCCGTCTGGATGAGACCCGAAAGGCCCGCACCTTGCGCGGCCCCGGCGCGGGCATGGTGCTGGACGGCCCGTTTGCGGAGACCAAGGAGCAGCTTCTGGGCTTCCACCTGATGGAATGCGCCAGCGAGGAGGAGGCGATCGCGGCGGCGCGCAAGCTGCGTGCGGTCAACCCGACTGCGGTTTACGAAATCCGCCCGGTCAAGCTTTACGTGCCGGCCGATGGGTTCGGCGCGACGTCCGGGTGAGGCCTCACGCGCCCGGCCCGGCCCGCGCACCGTAGAAGCGCTGGATCGCGAGCCCGCCGAAGGCGATGAACCAGACGAAGGGCGCGATATGCGGGGCGAACGCCGCCACGATCGTGCCCGGGATGAACACCAGGAGCGGAAACAGCGAGGCCATGATCTCCTGGCGCCAGCCGCCGAGGATCGTCCACCACAGCCAGGCATTGAGGCCGGCGATCGCGGTCAGGTGCAGCCCGTAGAGCACCGCAACCGCACTGCTCATGCCGTAATTGGTGTAGAGGCCGTTGGTGACAGGCAGCAGAACGATCGAGAGCAGGAAGAACAGGTTGAGGATCACGGCGCCGCGGCTGCCGACGGGTTGGCGCGCCAGCCGCCGGTGATGGCTGATCCAGAACACGCCGGCGATGATGAAGCTGAGTGCGAAGCCGGCGAGCTTGCCGGAATAGACATGGGCAAGATCGCTCCAGTCGGGCGCGCTGGTGAACACCGCGGCCTTGGGCAGGTCGTAGGCCAACAGCGTCATGGCGACACCGAAAATGGTGTTGCTGAGCGATTCCAGCCGCCGCATCTCGAACTGGTCGGATTTGAGCTCGGTCATGCCGGGTGCGCTTTTCGGACTGGAACCTGGGGGCGTCTTTCCCCCTAAATCCTAAACCCGGTCCCGTCCAGCCGCATTGCGATTCGCGACGGGATCGCCGACTCTCGCCCTTTCACCGGGGCGATTCGTGGCGACATATCTGGACACGCTCAATGCGGAGCAGCGCCGCGCCGTCGAGCATGGCGTGGCCGATGGCGCGACCGTGGGCGCTCCCCTGCTGGTGATTGCCGGCGCCGGCTCCGGCAAGACCAACACGCTGGCCCATCGCGTCGCGCATCTGATCGTCGCCGGCGCCGATCCGCGCCGCATCCTGTTGATGACGTTCTCCCGCCGCGCGGCGGCCGAAATGGCCGGCCGGGTCGAGCGCATCGCCCGCAAGGTGCTGGGCGAGAACAACGCCGCGATCATGCGCGATGCGCTCAGCTGGGCCGGCACCTTCCATGGCATCGGCGCGCGTCTGCTCCGCGAATATGCCGAACGGATCGGCGTCGATCCCGCCTTCACCATCCACGACCGCGAGGATTCCGCCGACCTGATGAACCTGGTCCGGCACGAGCGCGGCCTGTCGAAGACCGAGAGCCGCTTCCCCACCAAGGGCACGTGCCTGTCGATCTACTCGCGCTGCGTCAACGCCGAGATGGAGATCGAGAAGGTGCTGGGGGTGCACTATCCCTGGTGCGCCGGCTGGGCCGCCGAGCTGAAGGGCCTGTTCGCGGCCTATGTCGAGGCCAAGCAGGCCCAGCACGTGCTCGATTACGACGATTTGTTGCTGTATTGGTCGCAGATGATGAGCGATGCGCTGATCGCCGAGGAGATCGGCGGCCGCTTCGATCACGTGCTGGTCGACGAATACCAGGACACCAACCGCCTGCAATCCTCAATCCTCCTGGCGCTCAAGCCCGACGGACGCGGGCTCACCGTGGTCGGCGACGACGCCCAGTCGATCTATTCGTTCCGCGCCGCCACCGTGCGCAACATCCTGGATTTCCCGCAGAGCTTCTCGCCCCGCGCCGAAATGATCACGCTCGACCGCAACTATCGCTCGACGCAGACCGTGCTGGCTGCGGCCAACGGCGTCATCGGGCTCGCGCGCGAGCGCTTCACCAAGAATCTCTGGACCGACCGCGCCGCCTCGCACAAGCCGCAGCTCGTCACCGTGCACGATGAGGCCGACCAGGCGCGCTACATCGTCGAAGAGGTGCTGGCGAACCGCGAGCAAGGCGCGCTGCTCAAGCACCAGGCGGTGCTGTTCCGGACGTCCTCGCATTCAGGCCCGCTCGAGATCGAGCTGACCCGCCGCAACATTCCGTTCGTCAAGTTCGGCGGGCTGAAATTCCTCGACGCCGCGCATGTCAAGGACGTGCTGGCGCTGCTGCGCTTTGCCGAGAACCCGCGCGACCGCGTCGCCGGTTTCCGCATTTTGCATCTGTTGCCGGGCGTCGGCCCCGCGACCGCGCAGCGCGTGCTCGACCACATGGCGGAAAGCACCGATCCGCTCGCCGCACTCGGCCAGCTCCCGGTGCCCGCGCGCACCGGCGCCGACTGGACCGACTTCGTCCGCACCACCCAGAATTTGCGCTATTCGGAATGGCCGGTCGATCTCGAACGCGTGCGACTCTGGTACGAGCCGCATCTCGATCGCCTCCACGAAGATTCCGAGACGCGCCGCGCCGATCTGATGCAGCTCGAGCAGATCGCCAGCGGCTATGCCTCTCGCGAGAAATTTTTGACCGAGCTCACGCTCGACCCGCCGGACGCGACTAGCGATAAATCAGGGCCGCCGTTGCGCGATGAGGATTATCTGATCCTGTCCACCATCCACTCCGCCAAGGGCCAGGAATGGAAGTCGGTGTTCGTGCTCAACGTCGTCGACGGCTGCATGCCGTCCGATCTCGGCGCCGGCACCAGCGCCGAGCTGGAAGAGGAGCGCCGCCTGCTCTATGTCGCGATGACCCGCGCCAAGGACGATCTACACCTCGTCGTTCCCCAGCGCTTCTTCGTCCACGGCCAGGCCGCCAAGGGCGACCGCCACGTCTATGCCTCGCGCACCCGCTTCATTCCGGAGCAGCTGGTCTATCTGTTCGAGCGCACCGCCTGGCCGAAGGCTGCCGCGGGCGCGGCCCGCACCGCGGCGCAGGGGCCGAAGATCGACATCGGGGCGCGGATGCGCGGGATGTGGCGGTAGACGCAAGAGGCTCGTGTCGGGACCTGTCAGGATAACCGGAACAACAGAGGTCCGACATGAAAGCCGTCGTCGTCGAGCAATACGCACCGATCGATCAGATCGAACTGAAGGACGTCCCGCCGCCGTCCATGGAACCGGGACAATTGCGCATCCGCGTGGAAGCTGCCGGGATCGGCTTCGTCGACGGCTTGAAGATCGAGGGACGCTATCAGACCAAAGATCCCCTGCCCTTCATTCCCGGGACGGAGTTCGCGGGCGTGGTGACGGACGCGCCCGGCGCACCCGGCGGCTATCAGCCCGGCATGCGCGTGATGGGGATGACGCGATCGGGCGCGCTTGCCGAGGAGATCGTCGTCAGACCCGAAGCGCTCCATCCCCTGCCCGACGGCGGCGCGGCCGAAGTCGCCGCCTCGTTTCGCGCCAATTATCTGACCGCGCTCTATGCGCTAAGCGCACGCGCCTCGCTCTGCGCAGGCGAACAGCTTCTGGTGCTGGGCGCAGCTGGCGGCACCGGAATTGCGGCAGTCCAGATCGGCAAGCTGCTTGGCGCCCGTGTGATCGCAGCAGCATCGACACCGGACAAGCGCGCGTTCGCGCTGGCGCACGGCGCCGACGCTGTGATCGACTACACGCAGACTGGCTGGCGCGACACACTGAAGGAATTGACGGGAGGACACGGCGCTGACGTGATCTTCGACCCCGTCGGCGGCGAGATCTCGGTGCAGGCCTTTCGCTCCATCGCCTGGCGCGGCCGTCATCTCGTGGTCGGTTTTGCCGCCGGCGCGATCCCCGCGCTACCGTTCAACCTGCCCCTGCTGAAGGGCGGCGCCCTGCTCGGTGTCGACCTCGCACAGATCCCGTTGCGCGAGCCCGACGTGCAGAAACGCCTGATGTTGCAGTTGACGGGCTGGCTTGCCGACGGCCAGCTGAAGCCTGTGGTCGGTCGCGTCTTCGCGCTGGGCGATTTCCGGGAAGCGTTCAGGACCATGCAAACGCGCGGGGCGCTCGGCAAGATGGTCGTGCGCATCTCGACATAGGACGCACGAGCGGCGCGAGGGCGTCCGTGACGCGGCGGCAGCTACGTGTTCAGCCTGTCGAACTGGACCTTGCCCGCCTTCATCACCAGTGGAATATGCTCGCCCTGGCCGAGCAGGCAGGCGACGTCGCGCAGCGGATTGCCGTCGACCACCAGCAGGTCCGCGATCGACTCGGGCACGATGCGGCCGAGCTTGCCCTCCATGCCGAGCACCTCGGCGCCGATCACCGTGGCGCTGGCGATCACCGCGCGCGGACCGAGAATCTCGGCGCGAATGCGGAATTCGTCGCTCTGGAGGCGCTGCGACGGCCCGAGCAGATCGCTGCCGAACCCCATCTTCACGCCGGCGTCGCGATAGATCGCGAGCGAACGCAGGCCGGCGTCGCGGACATCGGCGATCTTGGCGACGCTCTCGGGCGGCAGGCCATATTGCGCGCCTTCATTGGCCAGCGCCTCGTAGGTGACGAGCGTCGGCACCACATAGGCGCCCTTCTCGGCCATCAGGCGCGCGGTCTGGGCATCGACCAGATTGCCGTGCTCGATGGTGCGCACGCCGCAGCGAACCGCGCGCTCGATCGCGGCAGCGGTATAGGCGTGGGCGAGCACATAGGTCTGGCGCCCGCGCGCCTCCTCGACGATGGCGCGGATCTCGTCCTCGGAGTAGCCGAAGGCGCCAACCGGATCGGTCGGTGACGCGACGCCGCCGGACGCCATGATCTTGATCTGGTCGGCGCCCATCTGCAGCTCCTCGCGCGCCGCCTTGCGCACGCCGTCGACGCCGTCGGCGACGCGCGCCAGCGCGCCGACGCGCACGCAGCAGGGGCACGGTGCGTCGCTGGCGAGGTAATCCGAACGTGCCCGCATGTCGCCATGCCCGCCGGTCTGGCTCAGCGCGCGGCCGGAGACGAACAGCCGCGGGCCGTCGGTGAGACCGGTCTCGATCGCCTGCTTCAGCGCATGGCCGGCGCCGCCGGCGTCGCGAACGGTGGTGAAGCCACGCCGAAGCATGCCGCGCAGCAGCAGCGTCGAGCGCAGCGTCACCAGCACGTTCGGCATGTGCACCTGCTGCGACAGATTGAGCTCGACCGCCACCGCATGGACATGCAGGTCGATCAGGCCGGGCATCAGCGTCTTGCCGTTGAGGTCGATGGTGCGGTCGACTGAAGCCTGGAGCGGCCGGTCCGAGACCTCCTTGATCACATTGTCCTCGACCAGCACGTGATGGCCCTCCAGCAAATCCGGCTGAAGCGGATCGAGCAGAGCGGCGTTCTTGAAGAGGGTGCTGGGCATGGTCGTTTCCTGTCTGGTCAGGACGGTGTGAGCAGCGCGGGCAATGCGAGCTGGGCGAACGGAAGACACGCAGCGACGTCGTCCGCACCGTACCAGCCCGCTTCATGGAGCAGGTTGAGCGAGCCGAGCGTGCGCCCGCGCCAGCGCACCGGCATGTTGAGCACGCTCTCGCAGCCGAGTGAAGCGATCAGCTCGTGATCGGCGAACACATTGCGCAGATCATCGAGAGTGCGGCCGATATAGGCTTCGCCGCGGTCGAGCACGGCCTCGGTCCAGGGGCCCGGCGCCAGCCGCTTGCGGCCGCCCGTCGGGTAAGGCTCGGGGAGATTGGAATAGATCCGCGCCGCTTCACCCGTATCGTCGTCATAGGTCAGGATCGTGAACAGCTTGTGCCCGATCGCCGATTTCAAGGCTTGGTCCAGCGCCGAGAACAGCGCCTCCGGCTGATCCGCCCTGCCCTGCGCCGCCGCCACGGCGTTGACTAGCGGATCGGGCGGGCGCGTCGTTGCCCTCATGCGACTTCGCCCGCCGCAATGTCTTCCAGCGAACGGCCGCGCGTCGGCACGCCCATCACCACGACGGTGAGCGCTCCGATCAGCAGAACGCTGGTGGTGATCCCGAATACGCCGGCAAAGCCGAAATTGGGATAGAGGTAGCCGACCAGGATCGGCGAGACGATCGCGCCGATCCGGCCGATCGCCGAGGCAAGGCCGGCGCCGGTGGTCCGCACCGGCGTCGGGAACACCTCGGCCGTATAGGCATAGACGCCGGCATAGGTGCCGTTCATGAAGAACGACAGCAGGATCCCCGCGACCATGATGTGCTGGTCGCTCTGCGCGAAGGCGAGTCCGAGCGCGCTGATACCGCCGAGCACCATGTAGGACGCAATGGTCGCCTGCCGGCCGATGCGCTCGTTGAAATACGCGGCGCTGAAATAGCCGGGGATCTGCGCGCAATAGATCGCGAGCGAATAGGCGAAGCTCTTGGTGATGCTCATGCCGTTCTGGACCAGGAGGCCGGGAATCCAGACGAAGAAGGAATAATAGCTGAAGGTGATCGCAAGCCACATGATCCAGGTCATGACGGTGATGCGCGCCTGCCGGGGCGCCAGAAGGGCCGCGAAATTGGCAAGCAACGTTCCCCCGGCGACGGGCGGGCTGACCGCGTCGACGACCGGCTGCGGCAGCACATGCCCCCGGCGCGCGAAGCCGGCTTCGATCCTGTCCAGCACCGCTTCGGCTTCCTTCGCCCTGCCCCGGCTTTCCAGCCAGCGCGGCGATTCCGGCAGCGCCCGGCGCCACCAGAGCAGCATGACGACCGGCACCGCGGTGATCACCAGCACGATGCGCCAGCCGTTCTCATAGGCGGGAACGATGAAGTAGCCGAGCAAGGCCGCCGCGACGAAGCCGAAGGAGAAGAACCCGGCCAGCGCGCCGGTGAAGCTGCCGCGGAAGCGCCGCGCCACGAACTCGGCGAGATAAGGCGCGATGATCGCGCTCTCGGCGCCGGTGCCCATGCCCGCGACAACGCGGGCGGCGAAGAAGGACGGCCAGCTGTCCACGGCGGCGCTGACGATCGATGCGGCACAATAGAGCGCCAGCGCCGACATCATCACCGCGCGGCGTCCGATCAGGTCGCCGAGCGTGCCCGCCAGCAACGCGCCGAACAGGAAGCCGATATAGGTGCTGCTGCCGAGCACGCCGATCTGCACGCTCGTCAGATTCCAGGCGGTGCGCAGCACCGGCAGGATGAACGCCAGAACGGCGGCGTCCATCGCGTCGAACATGTAGCCGAGCCCGCCCATCAACAACAGATGCGTGTGGAAGCGTGCGAATGGCAGGCGCTCGATGCGCGCCGAGATCATCGACATGTAAGTCCCCTCTGTCCGGCGGCCCGGCATCCGCAAGTCCCTGGGGGAACCATAGACAAAGAGATATTATCGTCATAATTTATAATCGTGATCCCATACATCACCACGGTGAATGTTCTGTCGTTTCGATCGCTCGACCTCAACCTGCTGAAGGTCTTCGAAGCCCTGATGACCGAGGGCAGCGTGACGCGCGCCGCCAACGCACTGCTGATGACGCAGCCGGCGGTCAGCAACGCGCTGGCGCGGCTGCGCGACGCGCTCGGCGATCCCCTGTTCGTCAGGTCCGGCACCGGCATCCGTCCGACCCAGCGCGCCGTGGTGCTGTGGGAGCCGATCGGCGAGGCACTCGAAACCGTCCGCGGCGCGCTCGACGAGCAGGTGTTCGATCCGCGCCGCGCGCAGACCGAGTTCAGCCTGTCGATGTCGGATTACGTCGCCTCGCTGGTGATGCCGAATCTCCTCGGCCATTTCGGCAAGGTCGCGCCCAAGGCGCGCGTGCACACCGTCCCCAACACCATTCTGGAGATCGCCGATCAGCTCGAAGACAATCGCGTCGATTGCGTGCTCAGCGTCTATGTCAACGAGGCGCAGCAGCCGGCCGCCATCCGCTCGCGCTCGCTGTGGACGGTCGACTATGCCTGCTTCATGCGGCGCGGCCATCCGCTCGCCGCCCAGAAGCGGCTCAGCACGCGCAGCTTCCTCGGCGCAGGCCATGTCGACGTCAGCCTCGCCGGCAAGACCCTGCCGTCCTACGACCTCTTCCTCGCTTCGCGCGGGCTGTCGCGCAATCTGGTCGCGACCGTCAATCACTACAGCGCCGCTTACGAGGTGGTGCGCCAGTCCGACCTGATCGCGGTGCTGCCGAGCGATCTGCGCTCGCAATCCCGGCACGCGCCGTTCCTGCACGCCATGCCGCTGCCGCTCAAGGCGCCGCCGCGCATCGTCAGCCTGTTCTGGCACCAGCGCAACGACACCGTGCCGGCGCAGCGCTGGCTGCGCGAGACCCTGGTCGAGATGTTCACCAGGTCCGACTGAGCGTACGGGCGCGGGCCTGGCACGATCCAAAGAGGAAACGGTGGGTTTCTCAAAGCAGCATTGTTGCACCGGCCGCCCCGGCCTAGCTCCATCGCAGACGATTCCCTCCCACAGCGACAAGCGCAAGCTGCGCCCGCAGAGACCTCACCGATGACCGCATCGCTTCAATTCGGACTGGATACTTTTGGCGACGTCACCAGGGATGCCGCAGGCGCCATGCTTCCGCACGCGCAGGTGATCCGCAACGTCGTCGACGAAGCGGTGCTGGCCGACGAACTCGGCCTCGACTTCATCGGCCTCGGCGAACACCACCGCGCCGATTTTGCGATCTCCTCGCCGGAGACCGTGCTCGCCGCGATCGCATCGCGGACCAAGCGCATCCATCTCGGCTCGGCCGTAACGGTGCTGTCTTCGGACGATCCCATCCGCGTCTTCCAGCGCTTTGCCACGCTGGACGCGCTCTCCAACGGACGCGCCGAGGTGATCCTCGGCCGCGGCTCGTTCACTGAATCCTTTCCGTTGTTCGGTTTCGACCTGCGCAAATACGAAGAGCTGTTCGAGGAGAAGCTGGACCTGTTTGCTGCCCTGCTGGCGCAGAAGCCGGTGAGCTGGGAGGGCAAGCTGCGTCCGCCGCTGCGGGATCAGCTGGTCTATCCCCCGGTCGAGGACGGCCGGCTTAAAACCTGGATCGGCGTCGGCGGCAGCCCGCAATCGGTGGTGCGCGCTGCGCATTACGACCTGCCTTTGATGCTCGCGATCATCGGTGGCGATCCCGCGCGCTTTGCGCCGTTCGTCGATCTCCATCACCGCGCCGCCAAGGAGTTCGGCCGCCCCGCGCAGCCGATCGGCGTGCACTCGCCCGGCTATGTCGCCGAGACGGATGAAGAGGCGCGCGAGGAGCTATGGCCCGACTACAAGGCCATGCGCGACCGCATCGGCAAGGAACGCGGCTGGCCGCCGATGGGCCGCGACGAGTTCGCGAGCGAGGTCGAGCACGGCTCGCTCTATGCCGGCTCGCCGGAAACGGTGGCGCGCAAGATCGCCAGGACGGCGAAGACGCTCGGCATTGCGCGGTTTCAGCTGAAGTATTCGGCGGGTCCCTTGCCGCATCAGAAGCTGATGAAGAGCATCGAGCTTTATGGGCGCAAGGTGGTGCCGATGGTGCGGGAGATGATGGGGTAGCGGCTTGAGGCCCCGCCTACTTCATCAGCCCGAGCCGGCTCGCGCCGACATAGAGCGAGAGCACGGCGGCGTTGGAGACGTTGAGGCTCTTGATCTCGCCGGGCATGTCGAGCCGCGCCACGACGCTGCAGGTCTCGCGGGTCAATTGCCGCAGGCCCTTGCCTTCGGCCCCTAACACCAGCGCGAGCGGCTCGCGCAGCGCGACGTCGCTGAGATCCGCGCTGCCTTCGCTGTCCAGCCCGACGGTCTGGAAGCCGATTTCATTCAGCGTGGTCAGGGCGCGCGCGAGGTTCTGCACGGTCACAACAGGCACCAGTTCCAGCGCGCCGGAGGCGGCCTTGGCGAGCACGCCGGTGGCTTCCGGGCTGTGGCGGGCAGTGGTGACGATCGCCTTCACCGCGAACGCTGCGGCAGAGCGCAGGATCGCGCCGACATTGTGCGGGTCGGTGATCTGGTCGAGCACCAGCACCATGCCTTCCTGCTTCAAGGTCTCGATATCAGGCGAAGGCAGAGGATCGGCTTCCGCAAGCAGGCCCTGATGCACGGCATCGGGCGAGAGCAGACGGTCGATCTCCTGGGGCCGGACGATCTCGGGCGTGACGCGGGTCTCGATATTCTCGTCCGCAAGTCGCTTCGCAGCGTTCTCGGTCAGCGTCAGCTTGCGGATCCGTCGCTCCGGGTTGGCCAGCGCCATGGTGACGGTGTGCCAGCCATAGAGGACGACCGGCCCGTCGGCGTGCGAATCGCGGTCGCGCCAGGCCGGCCGGCCGGCCGATTTCCCGGGTCTGTTGAAGGGCTTAGCCCCGCCGCGGGGGCCCCTGGGGGTGAATTTTCGATCCTTCATGGGCTCGCTTGTGTCACGGGTGCCGGAATATGGCAATTTGGGTGGCTTCGAAGGCGATTTTAGCTGTTCGCCTCGGTTGACTTTGCCCCACCGGATCGCCCATAACCGCGCCCGGTCGCGCCCCCATCCGGGCTGTCGCGGCCTTCACGTTCCATGGCCGTCTTCGGTCGCCGGCAAGGTCCGGCCCGATTGTGCTGCCGTCGAGCGGGGGAGTGTCCCGAGTGGCAAAGGGAGCTGACTGTAAATCAGCCGCCTCATGGCTTCGCAGGTTCGAGTCCTGCCTCCCCCACCAGCCTTCGCTCGCTTCGCGAGCTTCGGCT
>NZ_AJQF01000406.1:0-227 GCF_000261705.1 Bradyrhizobium genomosp. III
ATCGACCTGATTGATCGCGCCCGCACATAATCAGAAAAGCAAAACGCCCGTCCGCATCGTGCGAACGGGCGTCTCGTCAGCTCAACCGATCGGGGATCAGTAATAGCGGCGCAGCACGCGGTGACCGCCATAGTACGGCGCCGGCGCGTGACGGTGGGCGTAGCCGTAGCGCGGACCATGGCCGTAGTGCACGCGCGGCAGATAGCCGTAGCGCGGGCCGTAGCCGT
>NZ_AJQF01000407.1:0-255 GCF_000261705.1 Bradyrhizobium genomosp. III
TTCACGATAGGTCGGATACGGCGCGAAGGCGCCCGGGCCGGTATAGGTCGGGCCCTGGTTGACGTGATAATACTGCGTGGCCGGCTCGGCGAGACGCTCATAGGCGCCATAGCCATAGCCATAGCCATAGCCATAGCCATAGCCATAGCCGTAGCCGCCGCAACCGGTGTTGCAGCCGGAATAGACCGGCGCGACCGGCTGGCACGGGTTGAAGCCGCACGCCGCGGCGGGTGCCGTGGCGACGAACATCACGGC
>NZ_AJQF01000408.1:0-3592 GCF_000261705.1 Bradyrhizobium genomosp. III
ATTACTCTCTCCTGTTGATTTCTGTTTGTTGGATTTTGACGTTTCTTAACCCGGCGGTTTGCCGGGGACCTGGACATGCGGCCGCGGTCGCGGTGGCCGCGGACGATCGTTGATTTCAGGCGCGAGGATCACCGGCGGCGGATCGACGGGCACGTCCATCTGCGGCGGCAGCGGCGCCGATTGCGCGCCCCAGCTCTGGTGATAGCTCTCGGCGGGCTTCGGCAATTTTCGGTTCGCGGGCGGCTCGACCTCGAGCCGGCCGTAACCGGGCCGCAGGCCCAGCGTCGGATAATAATGGCCGACGTCGGCAGGCTGCCGCTCGGCGACATAGCGCCCGCCATAGATCGTGGGCTGCACCTGCTGGTTCTTGCCCAGGCCCCAGACACCCTCGACCACGGCATAGGACGCGTCGATGTTGTTGATGATGATCGGCACGCCGGGCCGGCCGGGCACGACGATATCGAAGCCGCTGCCGGCAAACGCCGTCGCGGGCAGTCCGATCAGAAAGGCAGCGAGCGCCACAATGCGCATGAGGGGGACCCCGGTTATGCGGCGGCAACCTATCCGATCGCGGCGCAGAGAGGGTTAAGGCCCGCTCACCAAATTCCGGTAAGCCTAATGTGTAAGGATTGCGGGCCGCTCAAATGCCGCAAAGCGAATGAGCGAAGCGTTAACGGCGTGTGACTTCGCCGCACGGAACCGCACCGTGCGCTCACATCCGTTTGACCGTTTGCTTGCAAAATCCACCGGTTTCATCGGAACGTCCGGCGCCGCAAGCGTTTAGCCCCCGTCAACAAAATGGGAGCCAACAACCATGAACATCAAGCTTCTTGGAGCGACGGCGATTGCGGCGACCATGCTGGCAGGCTCTGCCATGGCGCAGGCCGTCGTCACCAATCCCGGCCGCTGCTCGGCGCAATTCCCCAACGCCAATTGCCAGAATCTCGGCCCAGGAAATCCATACACCGATAGCGGATACCGTCAGCGCCGCGTGTCCTATCGTCAGACCAATGGCGATTGGAATAACGATTGGAACAGGAGCCGCACCGGCTTCTGGCCGACCGACGTCGCAGCCGGCGTAGCCGGCGCCGCGATCGGCACCGCGGGCGCGATTGCCAGCGCGCCGTTCCGCGCCTGGGACAATTCCTACGCCTACGACAATTCGTGGGACAACCGCGGCTGGGACAATCGTGGCTGGGACACCCGCACCTACGCCCAGCGTAACGGCTTCGTCTGTACGCCTGGCACCTGGTTCAAGGGCGCAGACGGCCGCCGGCACATCTGCCAGTAAGGCGATCTAAATCGATGCGAGAGATCAGGCGGCCTCCGGGCCGCCTGATTCATGTTCGCGGCGACGGCCTTTCCGGTTCTGGCACTTTCCGATCAAGTCTGGTATTGCGGCGCGCAACGGGTGGACACCCCGGCCCATGCCGGCCCTGCCCGCGTCGTCAGGCGTCGCCGGCTTAGCTCAGCGGTAGAGCAGCGGTTTTGTAAACCGAAGGTCGGGGGTTCAATCCCCTCAGCCGGCACCAGCATCTGGCGTACAGGTCTCAGCTCGAATGCTTCGGCGCGCTGCCTTGCTGGAAGTGCTCGGTACCTGACATCTCCACCCAGCCATGCTTGGACTGCTCGAACACCGATCTGATCGGCGGCGGAAAATCCGGATTTGCGATCGCGCCGACGGCAACGCCGATCATCGCGGGCAGATTCTCGGCTTGCCAATAGACGGTCGAACCGCAGTCGGGACAAAAATAGCTGCGGACCTTGCCGCCGCTCGCGGCTGTCCGAACGTACTCCTTTGACGGTCCCGCGATCGTGACAGCGCGCGCCGGATAGAACGCACCCACGCCGAACGGCGCGCCGGTTCGTCGCTGACAGTCGAGGCAATGACAGGCGACGACGAGCTGCGATGGTCCCGGCAGCGACAGCGAAAGAGCACCGCAGCGGCATCTGGCATCGATCATCGAATCTGCTCTCCCTGCTGGACGGATGCGAATTGAAAAGGCGGTCCGTGCCCCGGACGCAGTGCAGCGCCTCTTCGGCGATGCGCCGCAGAGCCGGGGCCTATCGCGCCGCATTTCTTCGTTCCGCTTTCTGGGTCCCGGCTCAGCGCCGCAACACTGAAGGCGTTGCGGCGCGTCCGGGACACAGCAAGATCCTCACTCCGTCCCCACCTCGAACGCCAGCAGCACGTTGCCGGCGACGCCGCTCCATTGGCCGTAGCCGGAATTGGTGTAGAGCATGCCGCCGGCGATGACCGGCCCGGGACCGTCGATTGCGCCGCCATGGGCGGGGACGCCGTTCACGGCCTTGAAATCCTGCGCGGTGTCGAACTCCCAGAGCAGCTTGCCGTCGGTGGCATAGGCGCGCAGGAAGCCGCTGACGCCGCCGGAGAACACCACGCCCGGAATCAGGCTCACCGCTGCCGAGAGCGCGGGGCTGCATTTGGGGCGGTCGCCGCAGGCGACCGGCGGCACTTCCATGGCAATCTTGCCGCTGACGAGGTCGAGGCCGAACAGGCCGCCGCCTTGCGTGGAATCGAGTTGCCGCGTGCCGTCACGCATGAAGCGCACGTCGGAGTTGGCGACATAGATGCGCTCACCGTCCGCGGCCGAGCCCCATTCGCTGCCGCCGAGCGCTCCGCCCTTCCCGATCCGGGTCTGCCACAAGATCTTGCCGCCGTCGTCAGGATCAAGCGCGTGCACGACGCCGGACTTCTGCGCGATAACGAGCACGCGCCTGCCATCGCGCAAGGTCACGAGGATCGGCGACTGGCCGAAATCGTGATCGGGTCCGTGATCCTCCGGGCAATTGGACTTGTCCGCGGTGAAGCACGCCACGACGAAGGCGTCCTTGGGCGTGGCCTGCTGCTTCCAGAGCAGCTTCCCGGTCCCAAGCTCAAAAGCGAGGATCGCATCGGCGGTTGCCGCCGGCGGGTTCGAGTAGGAATTGCTGGTCGCCACATAGACGGCATTGCGGTTCACATCGATCGTCGGCGCCGACCAGATCGCAGCGCCCGACGGACCGAACAGCTGCGTGCCCCTGGCATTCTTGCCGGTCGGATGCGGCACTTCCGGAATCGTATAGGCCTGCCAGACCAGCTTGCCGGTCGCGGCGTCGAGCGCCACCACGCTGCCGCGGAAGGTGCAGCATTCGTAACTCGCCTGCGAGCCGGCGGCTTCCTCGAGCGAGGACACCGGCACGTAGAGCACGCCGGAATGCAGCGTCGGCGCGCCGGTGATGCGCGCGGCGGCATGCTCCTCGACCTTCGTCTTCCAGATCAGCGCCCCGGTCAGCGCGTTCACGGCATAGGCGTTGGCGCGCAAATCGCCGAAGAAGATCGCGAACTGGTCGGAGCCCGGAAGTGGTGCAAAGCTGATCGCGGCCCGCACCGCCGCATCGATCGCCAGCGTCCACAGCGTGCAGCCGCTGCGCGCGTCGAGCGCGTGCACCTTGCGATCGGTGCCGCCGATGAACAGCATTCCGCCCACGATGATCGGCGGCGCAAACGACACCGAGGCGCCGGGGAATGCATAGGCCCATTTCAACCGCAGGCGCGGCACCTGCTCCGCCGTCAGCCCCGCCATGTCGG
>NZ_AJQF01000409.1:0-20317 GCF_000261705.1 Bradyrhizobium genomosp. III
TGTTAGTGTCGACGCCCCATCCGTTCCAGCGCGGACCGTCAAGGGCTTGCGGAAAACCGCTGGCCTGCTGCGTACAACGGCCTTCCGCGTCGGCCGCAACGCCGCCGGCCGCGATCTTGCCGGTGACGAAAGACGCGATCGCGCGGCGTTCCGCGTCGCTGCGATCCTTTGCCATCGCCGCCATGCTGCCGGAGGTCAACGCCGCCAGCACATGATCAAACGACATCGCCTGCATGGCGCCGCGGCCCGGCACGCGGGTCTGCACATCGCCGTCGTGGCATTGCGCGCAATGCGTGGCATAGAGCGCTGCACCCTCCTGCTGTGCCAGCGCCGGCGCGCTGCACCAGATCAACAACGCGGCCAGGACAGCACATGCTCTCATGGTAGGCTCCGGCAGGTCACCGCGATACGAGATCGCTACACAACCCAAAGTCTATCGCCGGGGCGAGCGCGGACGCAATGGACGTTCTGCTCGCAGCTGTCACACATCCGTGGCCGTGCGGACGCGATCCGGCAACTCATCCAGCCGCCAGAGCCCGAGGCTCTTGTCGCGCCAGCCGCCATCGCCCTCCTCACAGCGCTCGTCGATCAATTCGCGCGGCACCGGCCAGTCGAACGGCGCCTTCGTCATGTTGAGCGCGCGCCAGTCGCCATCCTCGCAATCGCAATTGTCCTCCCACTCCGGAAACGTCGTGACGAGCAGGAATTGCGCGCCGCTCTCGCGAAAGCGGGCGATCACGCGGGCGATGTTCTGAAAACTCAGATGCACGAGGCAGTCCCGGCACAGGATCAGATCGGCACGCGGCAGTGCATCGCGCGTGATATCGGCCACCAGGAATCGGCCGGACAATTCGCCGCGCGCCGCACGCGCGTTGTTGGTCTCGATCAGCGACGGGACGATGTCGATGCCGATATAGTCGAGGTCGAGCTTGACGCGGCCGATCCAGCCGGCATCGCCGCAGGGCGCATCGAGCAGCGAGCGCGCGCCGAGCCGTTGCAGCAGCGAAGGAAGCGCCTCCCGGATCGCGGCGGTGGCCGTGTCCTCCGAGCCGAGGCCCGACACCGAGTTCGTGGCACCCCAAAGGTTCGTCCGCTCGATCCGCTCGAACCGCGCGGCGAGATCGAGCCCAACGAAATTGTCGCGGTCGGCGACGAAGCGTTCGTGGGCCAGCACGGGAGGACGATTGGAGATCATGGGATCGGACTCAAAGTCGAGATTCCGGTGCAAACACGCTATACTCGCGCCCCATGCGCTCGACCACCCCGACAGAGAAGGCCAGGATCGCCGCTGGCGCGGTGACGGCCGTCGTCATGACGGCCGTGCTGCTTGCTCTCGCGCTTGGTTTCCTGCTGGCGCTCTAATTTAAGGCGCGCGACGGGCGGATGCCGGCGGACTTACGCCGTGCGCACCGTCCGCAGGAATTTCCCGACCTCGTCCTTCAGCCGGTTGCTGTCGGTCGCCAGCATCTTGGCGGTCGAGAGCACCTGCGAGGAGGCCGAGCCGGTCTCGGCCGCTCCGCGCTGCACGTCGGTGATGTTCGAGGAGACCTGCTGGGTGCCGTGAGCGGCCTGCTGGACGTTGCGCGAGATCTCCTGGGTGGCGGCGCCCTGCTCCTCGACGGCCGCGGCAATGGTCGAAGACACCTCCGACAGCCGCTCGATGGTCACGGAGATATCGCGGATCGCGTTGACGGATTCCTGGGTCGCGGTCTGGATGCCGGAGATCTGCAGACTGATCTCGCCGGTCGCTTTCGCAGTCTGCTCGGCCAGCGTCTTCACTTCGGACGCGACGACCGCGAAACCGCGGCCGGCCTCGCCGGCACGCGCCGCTTCGATCGTGGCGTTCAGCGCCAAAAGGTTGGTCTGGCCGGCAATCGTGTTGATCAGCTCCACGACGTCGCCGATCCGCGTCGCGGCAACCGAGAGCTCGCTGACCCGCTCCGTCGTGGTGCGGGCCTGGGTGACGGCTTCGCCCGCCATCCGCGCGGATTCCTGCACCTGCCGGCTGATCTCGTTGACCGAGGAGGACAGCTCCTCCGTGGCGGTCGCGACCGACTGCACGTTGCCGGTGGCTTCGCCGGACGCGACGGCGACGACCGAGGTCAGCTCCTGCGCGCGCTGCGCGGTGGTCGCCAGCGTCGAGGACGACGCTTCGAGCTCGGTAGAGGCAGACCCGACCGTCTCGATGATCTCGCCGACTGCGCGTTCAAAGCCGTCGGCGAGGTTGACCATGTCGCGACGGCGCTGATCGGCAGCCTGCTTCTCGACTTCGAGCTGCGCGGCCTTGAGGCGCTCGACTTCCAATGCATTGGTCTTGAACACTTCGACCGTGTTGGCCATGTCGCCGATCTCGTCGCGCCGGTCCTTCTCGGGCACCTCGGTCATGAGATCGTTGCGGGCAAGCCCCTCCATGGCGAGCTTGAGCCGGGCGATCGGCTGCGACATCGCCTTGAGGCCGATGAACAGCGCGATCGCAATGCCCAGGATCAGGCCGCCGGCGCTGACGCCGATCACGGTCCAGGTCGCGGCGTGAGCGTCGCGGCTGATGGTGTCCTTGCGCTTGGCGACGGCCTGGGTCGTCTCGGTCGTGAACTTGGCGATGCGTGCCAGGGCCGCATCGAGCACGGGATCGCACTCCTTGTGCGCGCGTTCGGCTGCCCTGGCGTTCTCTTCCGTGCTGCTGGCCTGTGAGCCGGCCTGGAGCACCGGATCGCAGCTGGTGAACGCAGCTTTCAGCTGGTCGCCGATGCCCTTCAGCTCGCCGGCACGCGATGGGTCGTCCTGCTCGGCCGCATCGAGGAATTGACGAATTTCGTCGCGGTTCTGGGTCGCGGTCTTGAGGCGTTTGGCGTTGCCTGCTTCGGTTGCCTCGGTGAAGATCGCATAGAGCGCCGCGTGGTAGGTCTCGGCGCGGCGCTGGGCGCGGGTGAGGTTGAGAGCGGAAGATTGCGCGGCGGAGAGCTCGCTGAAACCGTCGACGGTCGCGGAAAGTTCGCGCACGCCAAAGGCCGCGACGGCGATCATCGCACAGCCCATCACGGTCACGATCAGCGCGACCTTCCAGACGATCTTCAGATTGTTCAAAAAGCTCATCGCAACCGTCCCAATGATTTTCTGCGCCTATCCCGGCGTGCATTGGAACCGGCGGGCGTTAAGATTTAATGCAAATTGAGGGCGTCATCTTACGGAAAAATAACCCTTTTGAGCCCTCGCCGTAAGCTTCGCGTAAGCTTCGACCGGTTGCGCGGGCGATCCCGACATTCCAGACGGGAACCGAGCCTCGGCGTCGGCCGTTGTCGGCCCATGCGGATCAGGGAAGAAAACCGAAATATGTTTCTGCTGGCGACCGTGACGCTGTGCTGTGTCGCCGTGGCCGGGACATTGATGTTGTTCGAGCCGATGCTTGGGTCGGCCCCCGAAAAGCGGGTCGCCGAAACAGCCGTGATCGACGACACCCGGACACCGGTTCAGACACCGGTCCGGGTGGTTGGCGCACCGTTCGAGCCCAACGTCAATCCGCGCCAGCGATAGCGCTCACCTCGGCGACGCCTGCGTGCCCTCCTCTGGCCGGCCATGCGCACGCGCCAATTCCTCGACGAACGCGATCACCTCCGCCCGCTTGTCGGGCGGCAGCGACAAGAACGCGCGGATGAGCCTCAGGCCCTCCACTTCGTCCGACCGTTCTTTTCCGGAATCCATCTGCCTATTTTCGGGCGACCGGGAAAAATATGCAATCCTTTGTTTACCGCCTTGATTCGCCGCAGCCGCTTTGCTGGAATGGGACCGGCTGAGGTGGATCATGAAATGGATCGTGGAACGTGACGCGCTGATCGCGCAGACACTGGCCTTCGTCCAATCGGTGACCGGCATGAAGGATAATGTCCTTCAGCCGGAAGGGACCCCGGTTGCCACGACAGCCGCGGTCGAGATCGTTGCCGTGGAGGTCGCTGCAGTCGAGATCGAGCTGACGCAAGCTCCGGTACCGCCCCCACCCACTCCTCCGCCGCCACCGCGGGCGATCGGTGATTTCCGCACCGAGATGCAGGCCCGCATCGCCAATTTCCGCAAGCATCAGGAGCGGTTCGAGCGCGAGCGCGAGGAATATTGTGCCGAAACCCTGACCAGATTGCGCGCCGCCATCCACGACGCCCCGGCCCCACCGGTCAGAAAATAACGCGCCACCCCCCATCGGAGGGGCCTACAGCCAGGACCACACCAGCCAAAGATTGGCCGCGCAGGCGCCGAATAACGCCAGCGTCAGCGGCAGGAGCATGTGCCCGCAGGAGGTCTTCAGGTCGCTCGTCATGGCGGAAAACATCCGCTGATTCCGCCAAACGAGTCCCAAGGATTCTTTTTTTCGCGATTCAGGAGTCGTTAAGGACTCAAGGCCCGGCTAAAGCGCGATGCGATGAGGATGAATCGTCATCGCGCTTTAAGTTGTTGTTTAATCATGATCTTTTCGGAAAACCGCTGCTCGCTTTCCGGATCATGCTTTAGCCTGGATCACGGGCCCGTGATCGCCAGCCCCCCGGAACCCGCGGCCCGTGAGGTCGTTAATGCGCTTTCCGGGAGCGGGAAGAATGCCCTACGCCTTGTTCTGCAACGACGCCCAGATCAGCAAGGCCTATCCGAGCGAATCCGACGTCTGGAAGCTCGCTTATCGGAGCGGTCTGGTCGTGGACATCAGCGCCGACGAGGAGCGTCCCGGGCCACGCCGGGTGCTCGACAACGACTACGAGATTAAGCCCTGCCGGGTCGCCCAGGGTGAGGACCCCGCCCAAAACAAGGCCGAGGCCGACCGCCAGTCGACGATGGAGCTCGAGCTGAATTCGTGAGGTCCGGCGGCGGAAGCCGCAAAGCGGTCAGGGCGTTGCGGTTGCCAGCGAGGCCTGCTCACCGGCCAGCGCCACGCAGGCCTTGCGGCGATGTAGCCCGCGGATCGCGCCGGTGACCTTGAGCACCTTGCCCGACGGGCAGGACGCGTCCTTGACGAAAGCCACCTCGTAAGGTGCCAGCATCAGAGGCTCGGATTTGAGGATTGTCTGTGCAGAGCACGGCAGGCCGACAAAGCACGAGAGCACCACCGCCGACACCAAGATACGCATGTCCGTCGTCCCACCAGCCCGGTAATTCTCATATAACGCTTTCCGGAGCGCGAGTTCCGTAAGCGGCAAAAATTATTTTTGCTTTACCCAAGTCCCATGACGCGCGTGAGAAAGCGCCCGCCGGAATGTTTTCCTGCAAATGACGCGCCAGATGGTTCACGCAAAGCAAACATGGGGCCGACAGGCAAGAGGCTGACAAACGAAAGGCCGGCGGGAAGCCGGCCCTTGTCAGAGCGTGGTCGCGGTAGAGGGTCAGTAGCGCGAGGCTGCCGGACCGCCCCAGCCGAAGCGGTAGTTCACACCGACCTTGACGGTATGCTCGTCCTCCCGGCCGCGAACGCCGACGATGTCTGCCGGACCGGAGGTGAAGGTGGTGCTGCCGAAATTGTAATACTGGTACTCGGCCTTGGCCGACCAACTGGGCGCGAACATGTATTCGAGGCCGGCGCCGACGGTGTAGCCGTCCTTGCTGTTGCCGGTGGTGGTGAAGCCCTGCGGCACGCCTGCGACATTGACGCCCAGGCCGCCATTGCGCCAGGCGTAACCGCCCTTGGCATAGAGCAGCGCCGGACCCCAGGTGTAGCCGATGCGGCCGGTCACCGACCCGAGCTGGTCGGTGTTGGAGGTCACCTGCGTGCCCAGCGGGAACGTGACGCCGTTGTTGTTGGTCGGCAGCCAGGAATACTGGGCCTCGATACCCACCACCCAATTGGGCGCGAACTGGTAGTCGAAGCCGCCCTGCACGCCGCCGAGGAAGCGGGCGTCGCTGGACTGGAAGCTGCTGTCGCCGGCGAACGCGCCGCCGACATGGCCGCCGATGTAGAAACCGGTCCAGTTATAAATCAGCTGCGGCGGCGTGTAGGCCGGGGCCTTGGCGTAGGTGCGCGGCTGCATGTCCGCGGCGGCGGCCGGCGCGGCCAGCGCAAGCAGAGCAGCTGCACCCAGCAAAATCGATTTCATGATCATCCCCGTTCTTTCATTTGCGACACTCAGGAAACAACGTGGCGTGAATTGGGTTGCTTCGCGGCGATGCCGGAACGTTGATCGCTCGTGACTGTGACGGTGGGGCAACAACGCGATTTTGTTCCGTCACGTCGTCCTGCACCGACTATTTTTGTCGTCTGCGCAGGGCCTGCCGTAACAATTTGTCGCGAGGTCGAACCACCCCGTTCAAAGCTCGCCGAAATGTGATCCGGCGGCTCCGGCAGTCATCGTTCTAACACCCGGCGATGAAGGCGGGCTTTGCGCTACCGCGTCATCTTTTCCAGTTCCGGAAAGGGTACGTAAACCGCGCCGGCGCAGAGCTCGCTCGTGCGGTCGACGACGCGGTCCGCCCGTCCGTTGACGAAGATCACAGCGCGTTCCCGCATGGCCTTGTAGCTGCCATCGGTCTCGCGCGGGGTGAAATGCAGACAGCTCACATAGAACTGCCGGCCGCCGACCTCGCGCTGGACCGGCTCGGCCATGCTGGCCTCGCGCACGCCGACCGGGTTGTTCAGATAGGTGCGCATCAGCGCCGGGATGTCGCCGCGGAAATTGTCGGGAAACGGCTGCGGCCCTCCGGCCTGGGTCCCCCCGATGATGGTCGGACGGTCACCGTCGCTGCCGAAACATGCCGCGAGCGCCAACGGCAATAGCAGGACCGATGCCAAGCTCGCCGCACGTTTCGCCAATCGCCCCACAGATCCCGCTCCCGCTCGAACAGACTAAGGGGACGTTCTAGCCGCAAGGTCGTGCAAAGGGAATTCGCGTCCCCGGGGCTTTGCGACGCACGCACCGTCCCGCCGCCGGCGTCTCGCGCTTTCGCGCAAGGCGCCGAGACGACGGGCCGGGTCTGAAGTCCTGACGCGGCGGCGGGGCAATGCTTGGGATGCCGCCGCGCAGGATCAGTCGTTAGCTGCGCTTCTCGGTGGTTGCCGGCTTGGTGAGGTCCGGCTGCGCCTTCAGCGACTTCTTCGCCGACAGATGCTTGTGGTGATGGCGATGCGTCCGCACGGTCTTGTGCTCGTCGGGCGTGACCGCTGCGTTGGCATTAAGCGCCTTCGACTTGGTATCCACCTTGGCGTCCGCCTTGACGTCGGCGGGCTTCACGTCGCCGGCCTTCGCGTCGGTCTTGGCATCGGTCTTCGCATCGGTCTTGGCATCGGCCTTGATGCCGGTGTCCGGTTTTGCGGCGGTGGTCGAGGCCTTGGTCTGGCTCTGGTCCGCCTTGATCACCGGGGCCGTGGTGGTCTTGCCGGCCTCGGCAGCGAAGGCCGGGGCTGCGATCACGGAAGCGGCGAGCAAGGCTGCGGAAATGGTCTTCAACATGGTGGTCTCCTCTTGAAGGATCTTGAGGCGGCGCCCTCTCGCCTCCCCTTCGATCGTGGGTGGGAGCCTAGGGGCGGCGCGCTGAACCCTGTCTGAAGCCCCCTGCAGGCTTCCGTTCATCTCGATGACAAGTTTGTCATCTGCGCCCGGGCGAATAGATCGTGCGAAGCGGGAATGTTTTCGCCAGACGGGTGTTCCGGTCTTCGGGCAATCGTGTAGGATCGCCACGTCCATACGGGAGAATTTAGATGCGCAAACTCTCAATGCTTGTCGTGCCGGGATTGGTCGCCATGTCGCTGGCGGCCGCGCCGGTGCTGTCCAGCGCCTATGCCGCCGGCAGTGACGAGCCCTCGCCGCCGCCGAAGTCGGACTCCTCGTCCAAGAAGGGCAAGAAGAAGAGCTCTTCCGTCAGCGATCCCAAATTTCTCGCCGCCTATCGCACCGCCTATACGGCGATCTACGACAACCACGACTACACCGGCGCGATCGATCAGCTGAAGTCGCTCAAGCGCGACGACGTCGCCGACGTCGCCAATCTGATCGGCTACTCCTATCGCAAGCTCGGCGACTACCAGTCGTCGAAGGTCTATTACGAGCTGGCGCTGAAGGACGATCCGAACCACGTCCGCACCTGGCAGTATTACGGCCTCTGGCAGCTCGAGCAGGGCAACCGCGAACAGGCGCAGTATCATCTGAACAAGATCGCCTCGCTCGCCGGCACCGACAGCTCTGAGTATCGCTCGCTTGCCACGGCGCTCGACAAGCCGACCGGCGCGACGCTCGTCTACTGAGACAATCGCATCTTCAACCTCGCGGACGGGCACAACCTTTCGGTTGTGCCCGTTCGGCTTTCTCGGCTAGCCTCTCGCATCGATTTTCCCAGCAAATTGGTGTGCAATGGACCCGTGGCTGCGATCCGCGATCGACTACATCGGCTCCTGGATCGAATTCCAACTGACGACCATCCAGCAGCCAGGCGTCATCGTCGCATTCGCCCATCGCGGCGAGATCGTCGCCGAGCATGCGTTTGGCCTCGCCAATCTCGACACCGGCGAGAAGCTCACCCCGCGCCACCGCTTCCGCATCGCCTCCCACTCCAAGAGCTTCACCTCGGCCGGCATCATGAAGCTGCGCGAACAGCGCAAGCTCCGGCTCGACGATCCGGTCGGCCAATATGTCGGTGGCCTCAATCCGCGCGTCGCCGAGACCACGATCGCGCAGGTGCTATCGCACAGCGCCGGACTGACGCGCGACGGCGCCGATTCCGGCCAGTTCATCGACCGCCGTTCCTATCTCGACGCGAAAGAGTTGCGCGCGGAATTGAAGCTGCCGACCGCGATCGAGCCCGGCACCCGCTTCAAATATTCCAATCACGGCTTTGGCCTGCTCGGTCTCGTCATCGAAGCGGTGACCAAGCAGCCCTACTCCGCCTGGATCAAGCGCGAGATCATCGAGCCCGCGGGCCTGCGCGAGAGCGAGCCGGACGCGCCCCTTCCCAAAGGCGCATCGTTCGCGCGCGGCCATACGCGAAAGCTGCCGTTCGGCGAACGATGCGTGATCCCCGGCGACAATCCCGCGCACGCGATGGCGTCCGCTGCAGGCTTCGTTGCGACGGCCGGCGACACCGCACGCTTCTTCGCGCAGCTTGCGCCCAATGCGAAGAAGAGCGTGCTCTCGGTCGCAAGCCGCCGCGAGATGACGCGACACCATTGGCGTATCCCGCAGGGCTTCGAGGGCTATTACGGGCTCGGCGTCAATGCCGGCAAGACCGACGGCTGGGACTGGTTCGGCCATGGCGGCGGCTTTCAGGGCTACATCTCCCGCACCTGCGCCATTCCCGCTTGCGAGCTCACGATCAGCATCCTCAGCAACTCCATCGACGGCGGGGCGCCGTTCTGGATGGACGGCGCGATGCAGATCTTGCGCGTGTTCAAGACGCGCGGCAGGGCCGACCGACGCCTGCGCGACTGGACCGGCCGCTGGTGGACGATCTGGGGTGCGAGCGACCTCGTGCCGATGGGCAATCGCGTGCTCGTCGCCAATCCGCAGTTCAACAATCCGTTCATGGATGCCGCCGAGATCGAGGTCACCGGCCGCGACACCGGCAAGCTCGCCTGGGCTGCGGGCTATTCCAGCCATGGCGAGCCGGTGCGCCGTATCCGCGACAAGCGCGGCAGGATCAGCGAGGTCTGGATCGCCGGCGCCAACGTCAAGCCTGCGCGCGTCGTGGCGAAGGAGATCGCCCGTCGATATAAGCCGCGCAAACGGCGGCCTCTTTAATCGGAGCATGATCCTATCGGAAAACCGCTATACACTTTTCCGGATCATGCTCTACTCCCTGATCAGCGCCTCGACCTCGCTGCGAAACGCCTGCCGCGAGCCTCCTTGCGAATAGAACATGTGGCCGCCGGGGTAGACGACGAACTTCACGCGCTGCCTTGCGAAGGCCGGCATCTGATCGAGCACCCGCTTCGTTCCGAAATAGGGCGTGGCAAGGTCGAACAGGCCGTGCGCGACCAGCACGTTAAGCTTGGCATCAGTGGCGAGGATCTGGCGCAGCTCGGACACCGATTGCGGCGGGTTGATGCCACGGCCGAAATCCCAGTGACCTTCCACGGTGCCGTTCAGGACTTCATAGGAGCCGTCGGGCCGCCAGTTGAGCTTGCGCGTGAGCACGTCGACCGCGGCGCTCGTCAGCGGCGCCTGGAGCGCGTCGCCCGAGGGGTCGCCGAACCGCGAGCTGCTCGAATCCGGATAGGGATCGAAGCCGCGCACCGAGGCATCGTAACGTCCCGTCACCTTGCCGTTCTTGCGGTCGAATTCGCGGCGGAATTCACCGACGTCGAAACGGCCGGCGAGCCGGCGGCTCCCCGCCTGGTCGATGCCGGTGAGCGCGGCGACCTTGTCGGCAAGACGATTGGTGGCCTCCTTGTCCGCCTCGCCCTTGACGAGGTCGGCCAGGAATTCGCCGCGCGCGTAGGCCTCGACGTCTGCGAGATCGGCGCGCTTGACCGGCCCTTTGGCCTCGCGCGCCACCGCCACATAGCTCGGCAAGGTCGCGACATATTGCAGGAGGCTGGTGCCGGTGAACTCGCGGAAATCCAAGAGCGGCGACACCAGGATCAGGCCCTTGACGCCGACGCCGTGCTGGAGCTGCAACTGGCTCACCACCTTCGGCCCGCGAATGCCGCCATAGCTCTCGCCCGCGACGTATTTCGGCGAGGTCAGCCGGTCGTGCTTCTCGAGCCAGCGGCGGATCACCAGCGCGATCGCGTTGACGTCGCCGTCGACGGAGTAGAACGATTTTCGTGCGTCCTCGCCGCTCGCAATGAAGCGGCTGTAGCCCGTGCTGACGGGATCGATGAAGACGAGATCGGTGAAATCGAGCCAGGTCTCCGCGTTCGGCTTCACCTCGGGCGAGGCTGACGGCGACAGCCCTTCGCCGTCGAGCGGCAGCCGCCATGGACCGGCCGCGCCGAACTGGAGCCACGCCGAGGACGCGCCGGGCCCGCCATTGAACAGGAACGTGACCGGGCGCGTGGCACGGTCGGCGCCGTCGAGCTGGTAGGACGTATAGGCGATGTCGGCCAGCGGCTCGCCCTTGCCGTCGAACACCCGGATGGAGCCGGCGGTCGCGGCGAAATTGAGGGTGCGGCCGGGCAGATCCAGCGTCTGCTTCGTGGTGGAATCCGGGGGGAGACGATGCGGCTCGGCCGCGGACGGCGAGGCCTGCGTCGCGCTTTGCGGATTGGCGGCGCGCCCACCCTTCTGTGCCGACGGCGATGCCGCCTCGGAGCGCGGCTGCGGCGGATCATCCGCGCGCGCGACACTCGCGAGCGCGGCCGCGGACACGGCCAGCACGAGCCCGGTTCGTCGCAGAGTCGGCAAGATCGTGAACATGATCGTTCTCCCTGCCCGGTTGTCACAGCCGGCGCGCTTCGAACTAGCGCGGAATTGCGACGCTTTGCGGGATCACCGGTCCGATGGGCAAGTAAGGCGCGCGGGCTGGCTCAAATCAACCCGTTTTGTTCTCTGGATCGACAATCGCCCGTTTGCCTTGAGAGGCGGTCATCCTCGACAATGGAGCCCCAGGTCGTATAGACGAGCCCGGCGGAACTTCCTCCAGCAAGCGGCCTGCCCGACAAGCCATGACCAAGCCCCAGCGATACGACCGCATCGCCTTCGTCGCCAGCCCGAGCAGCGAGGCGCAGGCCGCCTTCAGCCAGCTCACCAGGGACTATGGCAATTGCGACCCCAGGGAGGCCGACGTCGTGGTTGCGCTGGGGGGCGACGGGCTGATGCTGCAGACGCTGCACCAAAACATGCGCACGGGAAAGCCGATCTACGGCATGCATCGCGGCACCGTCGGCTTCCTGATGAACGAATACGCGACGCACGATCTGCGGGCGCGGCTCGAGACGGCGCATGAATCCGAGATCAATCCGCTCCTGATGCGCGCAACCGACGCCAACGACCGCGTCCACCTGCACCACGCCATCAACGAGGTCTACCTGTTCCGGCAGACCTCGCAGGCGGCGCGCCTGCGGATCCTGATCGACGAGCGCGAGCGCATGCCCGAGCTGATCGCCGACGGCATCATCGTGGCGACGCCGGCCGGCTCGACGGCCTACAATCTGTCGGCGCAGGGACCGATCCTGCCGATCAACGCCGCCCTTCTGGCACTGACCCCGATCAGCGCCTTCCGCCCGCGCCGCTGGCGCGGGGCGCTGCTGCCCAACACCGCCTATGTCGTGATCGAGGTGCTGGAGGACGACAAGCGTCCTGTCGCGGCCGTCGCCGACCATGAGGAGGTCCGCAGGGTCCGGCGCGTCGAGGTCCTGTCCGACAAGAGCATCTCGATGCGCATGCTGTTCGACCCCGGCCACAGTCTGGAAGAACGCATTTTGCGCGAGCAGTTCGGCTACTGAGCCCCCGCCCCCCGCGCGCTGCGGGAGCCCGGTCGCAACCCTTCGTTAACCCTCGCCACGATATGGTTAACGAAGGTTGACCGCTTTGGCCCGGGCGTCATGTTCCGTATCGACTTCAACAAGCTGCGCTTCCTCGTCTGTGACGACAATCCGCACATGCGCCGCATCCTGCGCACGCTGCTGCATTCGTTCGGCGCGCGCGAGGTCTATGAAGCCGAGGACGGCGCCACCGCGCTGGAAATGTACAGCCATTACGTGCCCGACATCGTCATCACCGACTGGGCCATGCCGATCTTCGACGGGCTCGAGCTCGCGCAGATGATCCGGCAGCCGGAATCCAAGGGCAACCCCTACGCGCCGATCATCATGCTGACCGGCCATTCCGAGAAGCGCCGCGTCACCGTGGCGCGCGATGCCGGCGTCACCGAATTCCTGGCCAAGCCGATCTCGGCCAAGGGGCTCTATCAGCGCATCCTCAACGTGGTCGCCAATCCCCGCCCCTTCATCAAGACCAAGACCTATTTCGGTCCGGACCGGCGCCGCAACACCAATTCCGCCTATATGGGCCCCGAGCGCCGCGTCGGCGAAAAGCACGAGGTGCTCCAGCAGCCCTCGCTGCTCGACAAGGCCCGCTCATCCATCTAGCGCAACGTCTTCAGACGAGGCAGGCATCATGGCGAAGAACAGCGCAAAGGACATCGAGGTCACGGCCTTCGCCACGCATCAACTCATCACGCAGCCCAACCCGCTGCGGAAAGTTCTGCGCCGGGTCGAAGACAAGGACATGGACGATCCGATCGGCCGCGCCGAGCAGGCGCTGGCGGGCCTGTCCGGCGAGTTCAAGGATTGGATGACGACCGAGGTCAATCGTCTGTCGGCCGCCTATGTCGCCATCCGCAATGACGGCTTCACCAAGGAGCGGCGCGACGAGCTGTTCCGCGCCGCGCACGACATCAAGGGCGACGCCGCGACCTTCGGCTATCCGGCCGCGGCCGGAATCGCCGAGAGCCTGTGCCGCGTCATCGAGCACGCGCCTGATCTGGAAAAGGTGCCGGCCGAACTGTTCACGCACCACATCAACGCCATCCTCGCCATCGTGCACGAGAACACCAGGCTCGACAGCATCAGCGTCTCCGCCGAGCTCAGCCGCCGCCTGCGCAAGGTCGCCGACGACTATCTCGCCCACGTCAACCGCGACCGCCCCGAGCATCTCGAAGTGATCCTGGCGCCGAGCATCGCGCCGACGGAGTAAGGGTTCGGCTCTATCACCACGATCAGAATCGTAGGGTGGGTTAGCGTAGCGTAACCCACCACTTCTCTGTTTGCGTGGAAAGCAAAGAGGTGGGTTACGCCTGCGAGCTGCGCTTCGCGCAGCCGCAGGGCTAACCCACCCTACGGCAGCTCGCTACGCCGCGATCAGATCGCCATACACAGGATCGATCGCATCGTCCGCGACCAGCTCGTCGCAGAACAGCCTTGCCTCCTCCCGCGCGGATTCGGTGGCGAAGCGGCGCAGCAGGACCATCAGCGGCTCGGTGACGCCGCGGTCGGTCTCGCAATGGGTGAGCACGCGCTCGACCATGCGCCGGCGCAACCGCACCGCGCCGTCGTCGCTGTCGACGAAGCCCTGCTCGTGGCAGGCATCGAGCGCGACCTGGAACGCCGCGAACGTCGCCTCGGGTAGCCCGGCGCGGCGCAGCAGCGCGTGCAGGCTGTTGCCGCCGCGGTCGTGCAGCAGCGCGGTGACGCGCGCCAGCGGCAGGTCGGCAAGCTCGGCCAGCGCCGCGTCGAAGAGGTCGAGATTGCTCGACAACAGCGCGCGCAAGATGAGACCCGCCGTGAGCTGGCCGGTGATGCGCAGGTGTCGCACCAGGCCCTGCATATCCTCGCCGCGCGAGCGCGATGCGATATTCATGGTGGAGCGGTCGCGCGCCTCGAGCGCGATGCGTTCGGCGCGGTCGGCGCTGAGCCAGTTCCGCGCCACGACGAACTGCGCCAGCGTCTCGGAGAGTTTCGCGACCAGCGCGGCGCGGGTTGCGGACGGCAGATCGTCCAGCACCAGCATCGCCTCGCGGATCGCGGCGAGATGGCCGTGGCGCTCGACGATGCGATCCCAGGAGAACGGCGCAAGCTCGGCGTTGGGATTTTCGATCAGCTCCAGCGCGGCCGCCGCGCAGCCGACTTCGGCGATGGCGGCGCAGACCGAGACCGGCAGCGCGATGCGGCGTGCGACCGCGCATTGCACCTCGTGATTGCCGGTCGCGACGAGGTCGACGAGATCGGCGTCGATCAGCAGCGGGGAATGTTCGAGCACGGGCAGCGCGACGGTCGGCTGGTCCGCCGACAGCGCCCGCACGATCGAGGCCGGCGCATCCGTGCTGCGCGCAAAGGCCTCGGCCATCGCCTGCCGCACCAGCGGCGAGGGATCGTCGAGCTGCATCAGAAGCGCGCCTTCGGCGGCGATGCGGTCGTCTGTCGAAAGGTCTGAGATCAGCCAGGCCCGGGCCAACGCCCGTGTGGCCTCGGCCCGCTCGCCGGCGGGCGCCGTCCTGATCCAATTGATGAACTGCCGAACAATCATGCTGCTTCCGGCTTACACAACAAACGAAATTGGTGACGGCTCGTCACCTGCAACACAAAATAAACCACGACGCTTAACAAAGCGTTCACCATAACTGGCTGGTTTTATTGACGTTTTGTTAAGGGAACAAAGGCGCTCGGCTTGCGTGCCCCGGACGCAGCGCAGCACGAAGTGATGCGAGCTGAGCCGGAGTCCATGTCCGACAGGATGATTTGCTGCGGCATGGGTCCCGGCTCTGCGCAGCAGCGTTTCACGCTGCGGCGCGTCCGGGACACGAGACCTCGATTAGCTCGAGAACGTGCCGCTGCGATCGCTGAACAGATCGAGCGGCTGCGGCGGCCGCACATCCGGCGTCGCGGATGCGACTGACGTGAGCGAGGCGTTGTTGCCCCACAGCTTCTGCACCGTGGTCGAAACCGGCTGCGTGGCATCGCCGGGCTGATAGATCGAACGAAACACCGGCGTGGTCGGGGCATTGTCCGCGACCGTCGTCGGCGATGTCGCACTGACGGGCGTCACCGCGCGTGTGTTCGGGAAGGTCTGGAGATAGGCGGCGTTGTCGATGACAGGTGCGGTCGGCTGCACGCCGCTCGCGCTCGCAACCTCCGTGGTCGACGGCGTGCCGCCATACATCGCCATCGCGCTGCGGGTCGTTTTCGAATTGGCCGCGCTGGCATAGCGCGAGTCCAGCACCGAATAGACTTCGGAGACGCTGCGGGCGCGGCCGTCCCTGGCATAAAAAATCGAACGGTTGGCGGATGCCGCATTGGGAAACAGCCGCGCGCCGACCGCTTGCGGATTGTCCTCGGCATTGGCAATCAGTTTCGCGGCCCCGCCGACGCCCATGAAATGCGCCATGTAGAGTTCGCTGTCGCTCGGCCTGCGCCCGAGCAGGCCCGTCAACTTGAAACTGTTCGACTGCGTCAGCGCCGCCGCCATGCTGGAGGCGGCCTCGGGATCGTCGCGCAGCTTCATGATCGACCGCTTCATCGCGGGATCGTCGACGGCGTAGCCGCCCGACGTGGTCCTGGAGATCGCGTTGGCATAATTGCCATAGCCGAGCTGGGGGCCCGCCTCCTTCACCGTGCCGAGCCAGGTCTGGTCGATGAACTGGTAGAGCCCGTGCGCGGATGACGTCGTTGCACCCGCCGTCGGATCGAAATCCGATTCCATCTTGGCGGTGGTCAGCATGTACTGGAAGCTGACGCCGGAGACATTCGAGGCCTGCTTGATCGCACCGGCGACGCGCGCCCGCGACGGATCGAGAACCGCCGTCTGCGTGGCACTGGAATTGTCGACCGACATGATGAAGTGCCCGCCCCGCGCGGCGTTGAGCAGCGCCGGCAATTCGGCGCCTGTCGTCTCACCGTGGGACAGGTATGGTTAATGCGGGGTTAAATTGGCCCTCGCTGTCGTGCCGGGGCGCGCGTAGCGCGAGCCCGGAATCCATAAGGCATTGCGCGTAGCTGAAGGGATTCCGGGCTCGCACCTGCGGTGCGCCCCGGAATGACAGCGAGCTACTTCTTGTAGACCGCGTTCGGGTCGAACAGCCGCTCCGCATCGGCGAAGACCAGCTTCGCCCCGCCGCCTTCGGCCTCGACCTTGCGATAGAAGCAGGATCGCCGCCCGGTGTGGCAGGCCGCGCCGATCTGCTCGACACGGATCCAGACCGCGTCCTGGTCGCAATCGGTCCGCATCTCGATCACGCGCTGGGTCTGACCGGAGGTCTCACCTTTTCGCCACAAGGCATTGCGTGAGCGGCTGAAGTACCAGGCCTCGCCGGTCGCGATCGTCTTGCGCAGCGCCTCCTCGTTCATGTGCGCGACCATGAGCACATCACCGGTGGCGACGTCGGTCGCGACGCAAGTCACGAGGCCGCTCGCGTCGAAGCGCGGGAGGAAGGACAACCCTTCCTCGATCTCATGGGAGTGAGCGGACATAGCGACCCTCGCCGTTAACTTGCGAGGTCAGCGCTGCAGGCCTCGCACCAGGGACAGGAAACGGGCCTGCTCCGCAGGGTTGTCGCGGAACATGCCGGTGAAGCGGCTGGTGAAGGTGGAGGCGCCATGCTTGGCGACGCCGCGCACCGACATGCAGGTATGCTCGGCCTCGATCAGCACCGCGACGCCGCGCGGCTTGAGGACCTCGTCGATCGCAGCCGCGATCTGCGCCGTCAGATGCTCCTGGGTCTGGAGCCTGCGGGCGAAGATGTCGGTGAGGCGGGCGAGCTTGGACAGGCCGACGACGCGTTCCACCGGCGTATAGGCGATGTGCGCCCTGCCGTAGAACGGCATCATGTGATGCTCGCATTGCGAGGTGAACTCGATGTCGCGCACCAGGACGAAATCGTCATAGCCCGCGGTCTCGCCAAAGGTGCGGTCGAGCACCTCGGCCGGGCATTGGTGATAGCCCTGATAGAGCTCGTCGAAAGCCTCGACCACGCGGCGCGGCGTGTCGAGCAGGCCCTCGCGCTCGGTATTCTCGCCGATATAGGCGAGCAGCGTCTTCACCGCCTGTTCGGCCTCGGCGCGCGCCGGGCGCGGCTGATCGGCGCGGACGGCGGCCGCGAGGAATTCGGCGGGATCAAGCTCGGCCGGTCGGCTCTCGGGCTGCCGGTCGGAGGGCATGTTGGGGCGGATGGATTTGATGGTCGCGTCCATGTCTACTCCGTTCGACGGCCTTGCGGCCGGAGTGTCACCGGCAGACGGGGCGGCATGCCGCCGGACGCCTGAAGAGAACAAGTTGAACCCGGCGAAATGGTTCTCATCTCTCCCGTCGGCCGCATGGCCTATCGCCACCGCCGCTGGACTGTTTTTCCGCCAGTTCCGACCCTATATAGGACCGTGGACGGCGCCCGCCAAGGCCGATCCGATGCGGAAGTGCTGGACTCCATCACATGCTGAACGACATCTACAACAAGCGGATCATCGAGTTGGCCGGGAATATTCCGCGCCTCGGACGGCTGCCGGACCCCGATGCCTCCGCCACCGCCCACTCCAAACTGTGCGGCTCGACCGTGAAGATCGATCTCAAGATGGAGGGCGACAGGGTCACCGACTTCGCCCATGACGTGAAGGCCTGCGCGCTCGGACAAGCCTCCTCATCCATCATGGCAAGTCGCATCGTCGGCTCGACTGCGAGCGAACTCCGTGAGTTACGCGAAACTGTTCGCAAGATGCTGAAGGAGAACGGTGCGCCTCCTGAAGGCAAATGGGAGGAGATCAAGTTCCTCGAGCCGGTCCGCGACTACAAGGCGCGGCACGCCTCGACGCTCCTGACCTTCGATGCGGTGGTCGACGCCATTGGCCAGATCGAAGCCAAGGCCAAGCAGCCGGCTGCGGCGCAGGGCTGAACTCCCCGGAACGACACGGGGCGTCGCAAAGCGACGAACCCGGAATCACTATCAAGATTTCAGAGCTTACTTCTGCGTCGCCGGAGCCGGCGCGGCCACGCCACCGGTCGGCACCAAGGCTTCGGCCGTCTTGGTCGACTTGGCAGGCTGCGACTGCTCCGGTTCCGCGCCGAACCTTGCCTGAGTCTTCGGCGCAAGCTCCGCCATTGCCGGCGCAGAGATGTCCACATGCGGCAGCACGTCGGCGACGAGGTCGGTCGTCACGAGATTGGTGAGCTTCAGCTCGCCGGCGTCCAGCTCATGCAGGTCTTCCCAGGGCGGCACGCTGAGCGCGAGCGACAGCAGGTCACCGGCTCCGCCCATGTCGAAGGTGTATTTGGCAAGCCGGCCGATGTCGCGTTCCACGATCATCAGGTCCTGCGCGCTGTAGCTCGCTGCCTTGGCATCGTCGGCGCGGTCGCCCATCCAGATCTGGTGGACGCGGACATGGGCAGCTTCGGGCACGTAGCGCTTCTTGCCGGCCAGCAGCAGGAACACACACATGGATTCGCAATAGGCCTCTGGCGCAACCGCCGGGCGTGCGGACTGCCCGCCGCGGAGACTTACGCCGACCGTGGTCAGGAGTCCGAGATTGCGGAAGCGTCGGCCGAGGGTGATCGCGTCGTTGACGGAACCGCCGCTGGAATCGAGCACCACGGTGGCGCCGCCGAGCTGCCGTCCGCGGGAAAACTCCTCGAAATCCTTCGGTGTGTCAGCGGTGATGATGCCGACCGCGCTGACCCAGCCGCGGCAGTTCGGCTCGCAGGCAATCCAGTTGAACTTCATCGGCAGCTTGCGCTCTTCGAGAGCAACACCCGCGCGGGCCGATGACCCGAGTGTCGCGACGGCGCCAGCCAGCACGACTCCACAGACGGCGGTTCCCACCAGCAACCAGCCGCGAAGATTAAGGGAGTTCAGAAGTCTCAATCTGGTTCCTTCCCCAAGCCCCTAAGGTCCCTAACAATCCTTGGTAGCGCCCTCTGAGTCCATCATACAGGCGTATGTTTCTACACATGGACGTCACAAAAATGGTATCCGTGGGAATACAGATCGTCCACAGGTACTTGCTGCACTGCTCCCAAAAAGCACGCAAAATATGGCGCGCAAACAACAGCTTACAGTTCCCTGCGCCGGAACCGTGCAACACCTCGCCTAACCTCGCAGCACATCGCACATGAAGCATTCAGCCTGCGGGCATTGTTCCAGTTCCGTCGAAGGGGCGTTTCGGCTCCCGCGCAGATTCGGCCGTGCGTTGATTTGGCTCTACCGGCACACGCTGTCGCCCTTGGTCGGTTACAATTGCCGGCATCTGCCGACTTGCTCCGTCTATGGCGACGAGGCGATCGAACGGTTCGGGCTCTGGGCCGGCGGCTGGATGACGCTTGCGCGCCTGCTGCGCTGCAATCCGTTCGGCACGTCGGGCATCGACAATGTACCGCTCACGGCACCGCCAGGCGCGCACTGGTATCTGCCATGGCGCTACGGCCGCTGGCGCGGCGTCAATGCATCCTGAGATTGCTGTGATGCTTTGCGCATCGGTGGCCTGAGGGGAACCGCAAGCTTTCTTCCCGCGTTGTTTCGATGCTCCCCCGGGAGGAAACAACAATGCGCTGGAAAATCAGCCCTCATCTTCACTTCAGGCTTTCTCACTTCAGGCTTTCTCACTTCAGGCCTGGGCCCACCCCCGGCTCCAGGCGGCACCACGACCCCAGAACCCTGGATCTGCTCGCGATCGTCGCCTTGCTCGCGCTCGTGCTTGGCTCTGGCTGGTATCTGGCGACGAGCTTAGCCACCGCGCCGAGCACGACGGCGTTCATCGTGCCAAGCCAGAGCGTGCACTGGTAGCTAAAGCGCAATGAGAATTGGATGAATCGTTGTCGCTTTAGCCGGTTGTTTGCGCATGATCATTTCGGAAAACCGCTTCGCACTTTTCCGAATCATGCTTAGCGGAACCAGTAGAAGCGCCCGGGCGGCGGCGGGATCGGCTCGGGCGGCCGCAGCC
>NZ_AJQF01000410.1:0-6101 GCF_000261705.1 Bradyrhizobium genomosp. III
CGGATCGGCCGACGAGGTGGCCTCCCCGCCCGGCGCCGTTTCGGTACCCGGCACCCTCACCGCCAGCAACAAATTGGACTCGTGCATCCGCCAGCGGTAGCCGACGCCGAAATCGATCGGCTGGGCCCGCGTGAACAACTCGGAATAGCGCTCCTGGTAGCGGCCGGGGAATTCGTCGATCGGCCCGAGATAGCGGCCGAACGGGAAGAACCGCCATTGCCGCGCGCCGTAGTTCGCAAGCGGAATACCGGAATCGTCCTGGATGATGGTGGCGCTGTTGGCGAGCAGCCAGTCGCGAACGACGGTGAAGTTTCCGGAGTGCATGAGATAGGACGCACTCTTGAGCAGGCTGTTGCCGGGCCCGAGCGTCTCGCAGAATTTCAGGAATCCGGTGTTGCGCGCGCCGGCATTGGAGAGGTCGGTCGAGAAATAATGCAGCGTGCGCGCCTCGCCATCGCTGCCGGCGAAGGTGATGCGAACGCCGCGCGTCGCGTTGCGCCCCGGATTGTCGTCGCCGACATGCAAGCCCCCCTTGTCGTCGAGCGCGATCATCTCGACGTTGCGGATGGTCTTGCCGGAGCGCGCGAGGAAGACATAGAGGATCGGCAAGGTCCCGTTGACCTGGTTGGCGTGCAGGTCGACCTTCATCTGCTTGGTGATGAAGAAGGAAAAGCTCAGGATCGAGCCGAGCGAGCGCTCGACATTGTAGAGCGCCGCGCCGACCGCGCCGCGCGGCAGCCGCGTCAAATCGGGCACGGCGCCGACCGGCTCCAGCGCGCCGAGCACGTAGGTGCTGGCCTTGGAATGGAAAGCGTTGGCGTAGAGGAAATCGGGGCCGCTGAACATGTAGAACATGGTCGGCCGGGGCGCGGCGAGATTGACGTCGGCCCAATCGCGGATCTTGGAGAGCTGGCGCTGTTCGAGCTGGGCGAAGGCGCCGTCGAAGAACTTTGCATGGCGCTGCCAGCCCGGATCCTTCGTGAGCGCCACCAGCGGCGAGTCCGCCGAAGGCTGCATGCCCGCGAGGAAGCGCGCGGTGTCGTCGAAGCTCACCTCGGCGGCGTGCGCGGACGAGACGGCCGCAGCCAGCAGGGCAAGAGCTGTGGCCGCAATTCTGAGGGGACGAAACATGTCTATGCGCGATCGTGTGAATTGCCAGCGGCGACCGGCCGCCTGCGGAAAACAGCATAAATCAACAGGCCCGAGAGCATGACGAGCATCCCCGCGAGCGACTGCAGCGGCCGCTCGGTCAGCAGGTAGTACATCATGAACGCGGTCACGAGCAGGAAAACCAGCGGCGTGAACGGGTATCCCCAGGCGCGATAGGGTCGCGGCAGATCGGGATCGGTGATGCGCAGCTTGATGACGCCGGCGACCGTGAAGAACGAGCAGAACAACAGTGCGAACTGGATGAAGTCGAGCACCGCCTCGAAGCTGCGCGTGAACAGCAGCAGATTGGCGACGGCGAGCTGGAACAGGATCGCATAGGCCGGCGCGCCGCTCGCCGATCGCTTCGAGAACACGCGCAAGGCGGGAATGTCCTCCCCCATCGTCATCATCACGCGCGGGCCGATCCACATCATGGCGCTGATCGAGGAGATCAGGCCAACGCAGATCATCGCGCCGACGATCCGACCACCGAGGCTGCCGAAGATGGCGCTGCCGGCGACGCTGGCGACATCGAGCTGACCGGCAAGCGCACCGACCGGCGTCGAATGGAGAAACACCGCGTTCAGCGCGACGTACAGCACGAGCACGATCAGCGTCCCCGCCAGCAGCGCGCGCGGCAGATTCCGCTGCGGCATGTTCATCTCGCCGATGATGTAGGTCGCGGCGTTCCAGCCCGAGAACGAATACATCACGAAGACGAGCCCGATCGCAAACGGCGCGCTGACGATGTGGGCGAGATCGCCCGGCTGCGGCGTAAACGTGATCGGTTGCGGGGCAGCGATGACGAAGCCGGCGACCAGGAAGGCGACGATCAGCGCGACCTTGATGATCGTCGCGATCAGCTGGAAGGTCGAGGAGTGCCTGACGCCGGTCAGTTGCACGAGCGAGACCAGCCACACCACGGCGATGGCGAGCGGGATCGGGGGCAGATCGGGCACGACAGATTTGGCGTATTCGCCGAACGCCATCGCGGCGAGCGCAACGGGCGCGGCAAAGCCCACCGTCGCCGACACCCAGCCGGCGAGAAAGCCGAAGGCGGGATGATAGGCGCGACCGAGGAAATTGTACTCCCCGCTCGAGCGCGGAAACATCGCCCCGAGCTCGCTATAGGCGAACACGCCGCACAGCGCGACGATGCCGCCGACGGTCCACAGCAGCAGGATCGAAAAGCCGGACGGAATGTCCTTGACCTGGAAGCCGAGGCTGGTGAAGACGCCGACCCCGATCATGTCGGCCACGACGATGGCGGTTGCGACCAGAACTGAGACCCCGGTCCCGCTTCCGGTCAGCCGGCCAGTCCAGGGCGCGGTTCCCGCATTTGATGCCGTCATCGGGGTCCTTAACCTCAGGCGTCATGCCTCATGGGCGCATCGTGCAGGTTGGCCCAGTCAATTCAAGCAGGGTTAACAAGGGCTAAATGAGGCGACGGAAGCGGGTAATAAAGCACCGCTTATCCCGCCCCCGAGCGATAAAGCGGCGCCCGCCCCGGCATCCTCCCCACAATCAGGACACGATTGCATGGTCCTTTTGAGCGTTCCGGATGTGGGGAAGTTTCTCCGGACACTTAACGTCACCTAAACGCCAGCGGCGCAATTGTCTTGAGATGCCGATGGACGTGACTTTGGGGTCATGGGTGGATGGTCGGGGCCGTTCCGAAATTGAGAGCTGACATGCGTGCCGACCGGACGACGTCCGGTGCGCGCGGTCATGCGCTCCGGATCGGCCTGATCTCAGCCTTGGTGCCGCTGTCCCTGACACTGGTTCAATGCGGCAAGGCGCCCAATCCGGCGGCGCTCGCCGCGAACTCGCAGGCCAATGTTCAGGTCGTTGCGAAGACAAATCAGCAAGTCGCGAGCGGCGACACGTTCGAGGATCGCTTCCCGGCTCCGCAATTCGGGGAGCGCTTTCCCTCGGCGAGCGAGAGTTTTCTGCAGCGGCAGATGTCGGACTTCTCGCCGAAGCGCGCCGTGCAGCAACCGTCGCCGGAGCAGGCTCCCTACAGGGTCGCTTCGCTCGAGCCGCAGGTCCCCTACAAGCGTTCGCCCCGCGACGACCTGACGACGCTCGTCAGCATGAAATCGTCGGCCTTTCCCTATTTCGGCAACAACCCCGCCTCCGACGCGCCGTTCCTCAACATCGCCAAGGGCGACCGCCGCGGCCATCGCAGCTATTCCGGTCGCGTGTTCTGGCAGGACGAGACCTACAATGACAGCCGCGTGCTGATGCACGTGCCCGAGCATTTCGACGTCCGCAAGCCGGGCGTGATCGTGGTGTTCTTCCATGGCAATGGCGCGACGCTCGAACGCGACGTGCGTGATCGCCAGCTGGTGCCGAAGCAGGTCACCGATTCCGGCGCCAATGCCGTGCTGCTTGCCCCACAGATGGCGGTCGATGCCGCCGATTCCAGCGCCGGCAAGTTCTGGCAACCGGGCGGCTTCAAGCGCTTCATGGCGGAATCGGCCGACCACCTCGCCCGCGTTACCGGCGATCCCAACAGCGCCCGCGCCTTCGCCAACATGCCGATCGTGATCGTCGGCTATAGCGGCGGCTTCCTGCCGACGGCCTGGAGCCTGGAGGTCGGCGGCATCAGCGACCGCGTCCGCGGCGTCGTGCTGCTCGACGCCGTCTATGGCGAAATGGACAAGTTCGCGTCCTGGATCGAGAGCCACCGTTCCGGCTTCTTCGTCAGCGCCTACACCCGCCACACCGCGCGGCGCGACCGCGAGCTGATGAGCATGCTCCGGCAGAAGGGCATCAGTGTCGCCGAGGACATGGACGGCCCCTTGCGTCCCGGCAGCGTGGTGTTCGTGGAGACCGGCGACGGCATCACCCATCGCGACTACGTCACCCGCGCCTGGACGCGGGATCCACTCAAGGACGTGCTGGTGAAGATGTCGGCGACGCCGGCGCTGGCGCTGACCCGCGTGGCGGCCACCAGTTCCGCCGCATCGAGCCGATAGGTTTGGATATTGGTGCAGCCGGTGTCCGGCTGCATTGCCTGCAATTCCCTCAGGCTCTGATCAAAATGTAATGTTGATGGTCGAAATCCCCGGAAGCCACCGGATTGCTTCCGCCAGCAAGGCTCATACTTTGCCGGCCAGTTTGTGATTGGAATTTCGCGGGGACAGGCAGTGCGTCAGGGATTGTACAAGGTCGACTTCCACACCGTTCATGGAACGGGCTGCGGCGTCGTCTACGTGATGGATGGCAAGATGCGCGGCGGCAATTCCGCTTTCGCCTTCATCGGCACCTATACGGGCGAAGGCGACAGCATCAAGGTCAAGATCTCGACCCAGCGCTACAACGACGACCCCTCCTTCAAGGCTCTGTTCGGCACCGACCGGATCACGCTGGCGCTCGCCGGCCGGGAGGACGGCGACAACGCGGAATTCGAAGGCAACGCGCTGCAGGCGCCGGGCGTTGCCTTCCGGGCCGTGCTGAGCCGGATCAGCGACTGAGCATCAGCTCATTCAAGATTAGCTCTTGTAAGTATTAGCTCTTGGGCAGCTTCGGAATGCTCTCGGCAAAGCCGTTGAAGCAGGCCAGCCGCTCGTCCTCTTCCTTGAAGAAGCGGCAATCGGCGTAGCCCTTGGCCTTCGCCGGCTTCGGCTTCGGCGCTGGCGCGATCACCGCGTCGTAGCAGTTGAGGCGGTCCTTGGTGCCGTCGTCGAGCTCGAGGCAGGCCTGGAGCCGGGCCGCGATCGACTGCGGCTTGCCCTTCGGCGCTGCGGCCGGCTTGGCCGCCGCCTCTTTGGTCCCTTTGGGCTTGACCTGCACCAAGGGCTTGTCCCCCACCATCGGTGGCTTGTCGGCTTGCGCAAACGCGGAGGCTGAATAGAGCACCGCGGCAACCGCCAGAATCATCCTCATTTCAGTCAACTCTCTTTGGTCCCCATGACCGGCGTTCTAGCGCTCCCGCGCGCGGTTTGCCAAGCACATTGCGTACACGAAGCCGCGGGATTCAGGCCGTTGCAGCCGCAGGCCGGGGCCGGGTCAGGACCACCAGGATCAGCGCCAGCACGACGAAACCGACCGCGACGAAGCCGAGCGCATGCAGGAGTCCGCGGGCGAACAGCAGCCCGCCGACGGCGGAGCCGACCGCCTGGCCGATATAGAGAACGGACGTATTGAGCGCGACGGTTGCCGATGCCAGTGGCGGCGCGGCCGCCACCAACCGCACCTGCTGCATCGAATTGGTCGAGGCAAAGCCGAGGCCCCAGATCGCGACTCCGACCGTCATGAAGGCAAGCGTGCCCGCGCCGAGCGCCCAGCCCGTGATGCCCGCGAGCAGCAGGCAGGTGAACAGCAGCGAGGTCCGATAGGGGCCCGAGGTGTCGACGATGCGGGTGGCGATGACGACGCCGAGGAAGCCGCAGACGCCGTAAACCGCGAACACCATGCCGATCGCATCGGGACCGGCGCCAGTGAGCTTCTTGAGCAGCGGGCCCATGAAGGTGAACACCACGAACTGCCCCGACATCTGCAGCATGGTGATCGCCAGCAGCAGCAGGATCGTCCTGTTGCGGCCGACCTCGCGCCAGGTCTTCAGGTCCACCGGCGCGCCCTTCAGGCCTGCCGGCAGCCGCAGCAGCAACAAGAGGAAGCTGATGCAACCGAGCACGCCGATCTCGCCATAGGCCGCGCGCCAGCCGTAGCGGCTCGCAATGAAGGTGATCAGCGGAAGGCCGACGGCGGCAGCCAGCGACCAGCCGAGGAAGATATAGGCGATGGTGCTGCCCCGCCGCTCCACCGGCACGATCAACGCCGCCGTGCCGGCGGCCTGCGGCGTGTAGAGCGCACCGACCGCGAGCATCACGAGACGGATGGCGAGAAGACTGGTGTAATCGGGTGCAAAGGCCGAGGCGAGATTGCCGAAGGCGAGCACCGCCAGCGTCGTCGTGAGCAGCGTCCGCCGTTCGATGCGGCTCCCC
>NZ_AJQF01000411.1:0-8296 GCF_000261705.1 Bradyrhizobium genomosp. III
CAGCGTGATCGCGCCGAAGGTGATGAGGAGCCCGGCCGCGTGAATGCTGACGTCGAGCCCCGTCGCCAACTCCGGCAGCATGCCCGCCGGCGCCAGCACCGAGCAGCCGGTGACGAGATTGCCGAGCATCAAGGCGGTTGGCGCGAAACGCGGGGCGCGTGCATTTTCCATGCAATTGCATGTAGAGCAGCCACCGGGCCAGTTAAAGGGCCGGTGCGAAATAGTTCGTGCGCACGCCCGTTTTATGCGCCGATTTTCTTGGAATTGCCGGATTGCGCAGGCCGAATCGCCTGATATATCGCTCGTTCCCGCTTACCTGCGCTCGTTCGCAGGAGTGAGCCTCAGGAGAAAAGCAATGACCGACCAGTCCAAGGACCAGCCGAAGTCCGAATCCGGCTTCCAATATTCCCTCAGCAATCTGAAGCCCGTGACCCCCGCCGCCAAAGTTACCCTCACCTTCCCGGACGGCGCCCAGCGCCAATACGACCAGAGCATCACCGGCCTCGATATCGCCAAGGGCATCTCGCCGTCGCTGGCCAAGCGCACGGTCGCGATGGCGCTCGACGGCGTGGTCGCCGACCTCAACGATCCCATCGAGGCCGACGCCAAGCTCGAGCTGATCAGCCGCGAAGATCCGCGCGCGCTCGAACTGATCCGCCACGATTGCGCCCACGTGCTCGCTGAGGCCGTGCAGACGCTGTGGCCGGGCACGCAGGTCACCATCGGTCCCGTGATCGAGAACGGCTTCTATTACGACTTCTTCCGCAACGAGCCGTTCACGCCGGAAGACTTTGCCGCGATCGAGAAGAAGATGCGCGAGATCATCGCGCGCGACAAACCTTTCACCAAGGAAGTCTGGGACCGCGAGAAGACCAAGCAGGTGTTCCGCGACAAGGGCGAGGCCTTCAAGGTCGAGCTGGTCGACGCCATTCCCGGCACCGAGCCGATCAAGATCTACTACCAGGGCGACTGGTTCGACCTGTGCCGCGGCCCGCACATGACCTCGACCGGCAAGGTCGGTAACGCCTTCAAGCTGATGAAGGTGGCCGGCGCCTATTGGCGCGGCGACAGCAACAACCCGATGCTGACCCGCATCTACGGCACCGCCTTCGCCAAGCAGGAGGATCTCGACGCTTATCTCAAGCAGATCGAGGAAGCCGAGAAGCGCGACCATCGCAAGCTTGGGCGCGAGCTCGACCTCTTCCACTTCCAGGAGGAAGGTCCGGGCGTCGTGTTCTGGCACCCGAAGGGCTGGACCATCTTCCAGCAGCTGATCGCCTATATGCGCCGGCGCCTGACCGGCGATTACAGCGAGGTCAACGCGCCGCAGATCCTCGACAAGGTGCTGTGGGAGACCTCGGGCCATTGGGGCTGGTATCGCGAGAACATGTTCGCGGCGCAGTCGGCCGGCGACGAGGCCGAGGACAAGCGCTGGTTTGCGCTCAAGCCGATGAACTGCCCGGGTCACGTGCAGATATTCAAGCACGGCCTGAAGAGCTACCGCGACCTGCCCTTGCGCCTCGCCGAGTTCGGCGTGGTGCATCGCTATGAGCCCTCCGGCGCCATGCACGGCCTGATGCGCGTGCGCGGCTTCACCCAGGACGACGCGCACATCTTCTGCACCGAGGACCAACTCGCCGAAGAGTGCCTGAAGATCAACGAACTCATCCTGTCGACCTATGCCGATTTTGGCTTCACCGGCGATCTCACGGTGAAGCTGTCGACGCGGCCGGACAAGCGCGTCGGCACCGACGAGATGTGGGATCACGCCGAACGCGTGATGGCGACGGTTTTGCGCGAGATCCAGTCGCAGAACAATCACATCAAGACCGAGATCAACCCGGGCGAAGGCGCCTTCTACGGGCCGAAGTTCGAATATGTGCTGCGCGACGCCATCGGCCGCGACTGGCAGTGCGGCACCACGCAGGTCGACTTCAACCTGCCGGAGCGGTTCGGCGCGTTCTACATCGACCATGACGGCGGCAAGAAACCGCCTGTCATGGTGCACCGGGCGATCTGCGGCTCGATGGAGCGCTATATCGGCATCCTGATCGAGCACTATGCCGGCAACTTCCCGCTCTGGCTGTCGCCGGTGCAGGCGGTGGTCACGACCATCACCTCGGAAGGCGACGAATACGCCAAGGTGGTGATGGAGCAGGCACGGCGCGCCGGGCTTCGGGTCGAGATCGACCTGCGCAACGAAAAAATCAACTACAAGGTCCGCGAGCATTCGCTGGCCAAGATCCCGGCGCTGCTCGTGGTCGGCAAGAAGGAGGCCGAGACGCATTCGGTGTCGGTCCGCCGCCTCGGCAGCGACGGCCAGAAGGTGCTGACGACCGAGGAGGCGATCGCCGCCCTGGTCGACGAGGCGACCCCGCCGGACGTCAAGCGGGCGCGGGGCGCGGTCTGACGGCGTTCAAGCGGCTCTATCTTGCCCGACTTTGATGAGGGACTCGGCCGGAATGCCGAGGCCCTCATGCAGCCGTCGGATCATGCTGAGTGTCAATTCGCGCCGCCGGTTGAGCACTTCGTGGACCCGGTTGCGGCTGCCAATAAAGGGGATCAGGTCCCTCGGCTGCAGACCGCCCTGTTCCATATGATACTTGATGGCTTCGACCGGGTCCGGAAGGTCCAGTCGGTAGTGCTTCCGCTCCCACGCCTCCACGAGCGTCACAAGCACGTCAAGCCGATCGCCCTCAGGCGAGTTCCGGCGCGCACTCATCAACGTCTCGATCTCCTTGAGCACGCGACGATAGTCTCGGTTAGACTTGATTGGCGCGATTTCCATCATCGACCTTTTAAATGGTTTGCGCATCGATTGCGTCGTACTGCCGGTGTGTTCCAACAAAACGGATATAGACCACGCGGTATGGATAGTTGATCCAGACCACCACGCGATATTTGTTGCCGGCGACGTTGAACACGACGCGGCCATCCCTGAGGATACTGGCGGTTCGGATATCTCTCTTGACGTCCGCGGGCTTCGCCCAATCGGCCTGCTTTACCTGCCGAAACCAGGCCATCAGGGGATCGCGCGCATCGGAGGCCGCCTCGCCGGCCCGATCTAGAAAAGCCTTGATCGTGCCGAGCGCGATGATCCTCATTCAACTCATCTTAGCATAGTCCCATCTTGGGACCATAACTTTCTGGACGGGCGCAGCTGTCGAACTCATAATCACTCTAAAATCCCTTCCATTCGTCCCCTGCCGGGCCTATCTCCCGGCGAGAACAAAGCCATAAGGACGCCCCGTGCCCGACGCCATCGAACTCCTGAAGACCCGCCGCTCGGTCAAGCCGCGCGAGATGACCGGGCCTGGCCCCTCGGCGGCCGAGCTCGAGACCATCCTCACCATCGGCGCCCGCGTGCCCGACCATGGCAAGCTCGCGCCCTGGCGCTTCATCATCTTCGAGGGCGACGCCCGCCAGCGCGCCGGAGAGGTGATTGCCAAGGTGTTCGCCCGGAAGAATCCCGGTGCGCCCGCCGCCGACGTCGAGATCGAGCGCAAGCGCCTCACCGACGCGCCGCTGGTGATCGGCATCGTCAGTTTCACCAGGCCGCATCCGAAGGTGCCGGCGTTCGAGCAGGAATTGTCCGCCGGCGCCAGCGCCATGAACATCGTCACGGCCGCAACCGCGCTCGGCTATGGCGCCTGCTGGCTGACCGGCTGGTTCTCGTTCGATCGCGACGTGCTCGATGGCCTCGGCCTCAAGCCGGACGAAAAGCTCGCCGGCTTCATCCATATCGGCACGCCGACCAAGCCGAGCGAAGACCGTCCGCGACCGTTCCTTTCGGAAATCGTGACGCGTTTTTAATCGAACGCTTGTTGACGCCTCTGGCGTCTTGCGGCTTTCATCCCGGCCAGGGAGGAAGCCGGTATGAAGCGTCGTGATTTTCTGGTCGGGGCCGCGCTGCTCGCCGGCACGATGGCACGAAGCCGCGCCGCCGACATCCCCGCCCCGTCGTCCGAGGGGCTGGATCGCATCACTTCGTATTTCGACAACGAGGTGGGAAGCGGCCGGTTGCCGGGCGCCGTGATCCTGGTGCAGCAGCACGGCAAGCCGGTCTATCAGAAGACGTTTGGCGTGCGCGACGTCAGGACCAGTCTTGCGATGACGCCGGACACGATCTTCGCGATCCACTCGATGACCAAGCCGATCACCTGCCTTGGTGCGATGATGCTGATCGACGAGGGCAAGCTCGCCCTCACCGACCCCGTGTCGAAATACGTTCCCCTGTTTGCCGACACCAAGGTCGGCCTCGAAGTCACCCTGCCCGACGGCAAGCTGGAGCTCGATCTCGTGCCGCCGGTCCGCCCCGTCAACATCGAGGATTTGCTGCGGCACACCTCGGGCATCAGCTACGATTATATCGGCGGCAAATGGGTCGAGCAGGCCTACAAGGCCGCCAACATCTTCGAGGGCCAGTTCAACAACCGCGAATTCGCCGACCGCATCGCCAAGCTGCCGCTGGCGCGGCAGCCGGGAACGCTGTGGCGCTACGGCCATTCCACCGACGTGCTCGGCAGCGTCATCGAGATCATCTCGGGCCAGACGCTGTATCAGTTCCTGAAGCAGCGCATCTTCGATCCGCTCGGCATGAGCAGCACCAAATTCGCGCTGGCGACCGAGGACGAGCTCGCCCGTATGGCGCGGCCGCTGCCGAACGATTTCATCCTGCTCGCCGCCGAGCGTGACCGCCTCGATCATCCCGAATGGCAGTCCGGCGGCGGCGGCCTGCTCTCGACCATCACCGACTATCAGCGCTTCTCGCAGATGCTGCTGAACGGCGGCGAATTCGAGGGCAAGCGTTACCTGAGCCCTGCCGCGTTCAAGGCGATGACGACCGATCATATCGGGCCCGGCTCCGGCGTCGGACGCGACTATTTCTATTTTCCGGGCGACGGCTTCGGTTATGGCTACGGTCTTGCGGTGCGGACCGATCCGGGCAACGCCAAACCGCCGCCGCCGGGCTCGCTCGGCGAGCTGAAATGGGACTCAGGGAGCGGCACCTATTTCGGCGTCGATCCCAAGCTCGACATGATCTACCTCATGATGCAGCAGACCCAGAACGAGCGCAGCCGCATCACGCCCGCCTTCAAGGCGCTGGTCTACGACTGCTACCCCGAGGGGCTACGCCGCCCGTGAGGCGCGCTGACCGAAATCGGCGAGCAGCTTTGCGATCTCGGCCGCAGGCCGCGCCGCGCTGAACAGAAAGCCCTGCACCTCGTTGCAGCCCTCGGCGCGGAGCCAGTCGAGCTGATCCTCGGTCTCGACGCCCTCCGCGGTCGTGGTGATGTTGAGGCTGCGGCCGAGCCCGGAGATCGCGCGCACGATCGCGCTGCAATCGGGCCGCTGCGCCAGATCCTTGACGAAGGAGCGGTCGATCTTGATCTTGTCGAACGGAAAGCTCCTGAGATAGCTCAGGCTGGAATAGCCGGTGCCGAAATCATCCATGGAAATGCCGACGCCGAGCTCGCGGAGCTGGTGCAGGATGGCAAGGTTGGCATCAGTCTCCGCCAGAAAGACCGACTCCGTGATTTCGAGCTCGAGCCGCCGCGGCGACAGGCCGGACTGCGCCAGCGCCGAGATCACGATTTGAACCAGGTTGCGGCTGCGGAATTGCGCCGGCGACAAATTGACCGCGACCTTGACGTCGGCAGGCCATTTGACGGCCTCGGCGCAGGCTTCGCGCAAGACCCACTCCCCTAACTGCGTGATGAGGCCGATGTCCTCGGCAACCGGGATGAACTCCGCCGGCGAGATCATGCCCTTGTCCGGATGGCGCCAGCGCAGCAGCGACTCGAAGCCGGAGATGCGGTCGGAGGCGATCGACACCAGCGGCTGATAGTGCAGCTCGAACTCGCCATTGGCGAACGCACGGCGCAGATCGAGCTCCATGTCGCGGCGCTTCTGCGCCTGCAGGTCCATCTCGCGCTCGAAGAAATGGTGCACGCCGCCGCCGTCGGACTTCGCCCGGTACAGCGCCATGTCGGCATTGCGCATCAGCTCTTCCGGCGTCGTGCCGTCGCCGGGCGACAGCGCGATGCCGATGCTGGCGCCGATCACCATCTCCTGACCGTCGAGATCGTAGGGTGCCTTCAGCATGTCGATCAGCAGGCCAGCGCAGGCGCTGGCCTCGTTCGGCGAGACGTCGGCGGCAAGGATCACCGCGAATTCGTCGCCGCCGAGCCGGGCCGCCAGATTGCCGCCGCGGACGGCAAGGGTCAGGCGTTCGGCGACGTCCTTGAGCAGGCGGTCGCCGACGGGATGACCGAAGGAATCGTTGATGTTCTTGAACAGGTCGAGATCGATGTAGAGCACGCCGACCCGTTTCCCCGCTGCCTGCTCCAGCGCCTGCTTCAGGCGCTCCCGGAAATATTCGCGGTTCGGCAGGTCGGTGAGCCCGTCATGGTGGGCCATGTGCGCGATGCGCGCCTCGGCCTTGCGGCGTTCGGTGATGTCGACCACTGCGACCAGATAGCCGTCGCGATCGTCGAAGGCGACACGGCGGCCGAAGGTGAGCACCTCGATCTCGCTGCCGTCGGCGCGCAGATGCCGCCAGTTGCGCGAGGAGTGATAGGCTTCGCCAACGCGCTCCAGCGCCTCGGCGTGGCTGTCCCACTCGTCTTCCGGCCAGATCTCATGCAGCTTCATGCGCAGGAAGGTGGCGCGGCTGTAGCCGTAATGCTGGACCGCGGCGTCGTTGACGCCAAGGAACTCCTTGGTCTGCGCGTCGAACACCCACATCGGCATCGGGTTGCTGTCGAACAGCAGGCGGAACGAGGCGTCGCGCCGCTTCAACGCGGTGACATCGGAGATCGTCAGCGAGACCACGTCGGCGAAGGCCGTGGCGCTGAGGCGGAGGTGGCGTCCGTCGCTCTCGATCTCGAGCTGCTCGCCGCGCCGCCCGCGACGGCCTTGAGCAGGAAGCCCATGATCTCGGGCGAGGCCAGCAGCGTGTTGCCCTCGCCGATCCGCCGCCACAACAGACCTCCGCTCGCGACCTTCAGCAGCGCGCTTGCGCTGTTGTTGTGGTGCACGACCTGGAGATCGGACGGCTTGCCGCCGGCGTCGCGCAACGTCGCCAGCGAGATCACCGCATCGTCGGTCGAGGCGAAAATCGCATCCAGCAGATTGTACTGCGTGCCGCGCTCGTTGATGTAGGCGCCGACCAGCGTAGCGCCCCAGCGCGAGGCCGTCGGCAGCGCCAGCACATCGTAGGTCCGGACCATGCCGTCGCGCACGCAATGCGCGCTGGCGTGGTAAGGTCGTCCATTGGCAAGCGCGCTCGTCGCCGCTTCCGACAGTGCGGTGGCGCAATCCGGCGACAATTCGGCGACGGGAATGTCCCAGCGCTCCTCGCCGAGCCATTTCTGCACGTAGCGTCCGCTGCGCGACAGCTCGAGCGTGCCGTCGTTCCTCAGCAGCGCGATGTGATCGGCGAGCCGTCCGAGACTGCCGAGCATCACGTCCTCATAGCGCGGCAGCCGATCGCCCGGCTTCAGTGCGGCACGCCATTTGCGCTGAAGCACCGGGATGTCGTCGAACATTTCGGCGGCCGGTTTTCCCGACACTTTCTTCGCGGCATTCATGGCAGTCCCCAACGCACTTTCCCGGCGCATCCAATGCAGCTGCGCTTAACGACATGTAAAAAGACCGCAGGCGCGGGTTCCATTCGGCGATTATGACAGTTTTAAGTCGGGTGTTGGTTAGTGGGCGTTAGAGACTATGACGGTCGTGCGAAGGGGCTACGTCCGGGTGTGCGTTCGAAGTTTGGGCGCGCGTCTCTCGTGTCCCGGACGCGCTGCAACGCCCTTCGCGTTGCGGCGCAGAGCCGGGACCTAGCTGGCCGCAGCACGTGCTGCAACATGGGCCCCGGCTCTGCAGCGCACCGCCGAAGAGGCGCTGCGCTGCGTCCGGGGCACGAGAGTCGTCATTGCGAGCGCAGCGAAGCAATCCAGGCTGCCGCCGCGGAGACAGTCTGGATTGCTTCATCGCAAGAGCTCCTCGCAATAACGGCGTGTGAAGTAGCAGCTTCCGGCTCTCTCGTGTCCCGGACGCGCTGCAACGCCCTTCGCGTTGCGGCGCAGAGCCGGGACCTAGCTGGCCGCAGCACGTGCTGCAACATGGGCCCCGGCTCTGCAGCGCACCGCTGAAGAAGCGCTGCGCTGCGTCCGAGGCACGAGACCTATTCAATAGACACACCTTCGCAGCCTCGCGGCGCATTTCGCCCGAGCTTTGCTTGATCGCTTCACCCCCATTTGAAAGAGGGCGCAGGGAAGGCCGGGAGCCGGTT
>NZ_AJQF01000412.1:0-4993 GCF_000261705.1 Bradyrhizobium genomosp. III
CCCGGAGCCTTGACGGCCGCGACCTTCAGGCCGCCACGGAGGCGGTTCACGACGAGGGTGGCAAGCGCCTCGCCTTCGACGTCTTCTGCGATGATAATAAGCGGCTTGCCGCTCTGTACGATTGCTTCCAGGAGCGGAAGCAGTTCGTTCAGGCTGGAGAGCTTTTTCTCGTAGATCAGGATATAGGCGTCGTCCATTTCAACGCGCATCTTGTCGGCGTTGGTGACGAAGTAGGGCGAGATGTAGCCGCGGGCGAACTGCATGCCCTCGACGACCTCGAGTTCGGTCTCGAGCGATTTGGCTTCCTCGACGGTGATGACACCCTCGTTGCCGACCTTCTTCATGGCGTCGGAGAGGAACTTGCCGATCTCCGCATCGCCGTTGGCCGAGATGGTGCCGACCTGGGCGATCTCCTCGTTCGAGGTGACCTTCTTGGAGTTCTTGACGAGGTCGGCGACCACGGCGTCGACTGCCAAGTCGATACCGCGCTTGAGATCCATCGGATTCATGCCCGCGGCAACCGCCTTGGCGCCCTCGCGCACGATGGCTGCGGCCAACACGGTCGCGGTGGTGGTACCGTCGCCTGCGGCGTCGGCCGCCTTCGAGGCCACTTCACGCACCATCTGTGCGCCCATGTTCTCGAACTTCTCTTCGAGCTCGATTTCCTTGGCGACGGTGACGCCGTCCTTGGTGATCCGGGGAGCACCGAACGACTTGTCGAGGACCACGTTGCGGCCCTTCGGACCGAGCGTGACCTTTACCGCGTTGTTGAGAATTTCGACGCCGCGCAACATGCGGTCACGGGCATCGACGCCGAATTTGACTTCTTTGGCTGACATAGTGGTCTCCGTTTTCAACCGGTCAGATCCCAAAGACCCGCGCAACTGGCGAGCTCTCGAGGGATGAGATTTGAATTGCGGGCCTCATCCTTCGAGAACCCGGCTACGCCGAATCCCAGGGTAAGGAAAACTGACTGGCGCTTACGCGGCCTTCTTCTTGGCAGCGGGCAGATCAGTGAGAACGCCCATGATGTCGCTCTCCTTCATGATCAACAGCTCCTGGCCGTCGATCGTGACCTCGGTGCCCGACCACTTGCCGAACAGCACGCGGTCGCCGACCTGCACGTCGATCGGGATCAGCTTGCCGGCTTCGTCGCGGCCGCCGCGGCCGACGGCGGTGACTTCGCCCTGGGAGGGCTTCTCCTTGGCGGTGTCCGGAATGATGATGCCACCAGCGGTCTTGTCTTCGGCCTCAATGCGCTTGACCACGACACGGTCATGGAGCGGACGGAATTTCATGCGATTCTCCCTGGCTTTTTTGATTGTTTCTGGATTGGCAGTCGTAACGAGCTACGTGCTCGTAACCGGAGTCTTCCGCGTCCATCAAGACGTCAGTCTTCATTTCAAAAATTAGCGGCGATCAGATCGTAAGAACCCCTGCTGCCGCGGACGTACACCCTGGCAGCGGCGGCACAGATCACATCACGGTTGGAATCGAATGCGTTCAGGAAACCCGTTTCATTGGGGTGAGCGTCCGGTTGAAGTCGCCTCAGCGCGTCTTCCTCTATGAAAAACGATGCCTCTAGCGCGCTATCGTATCCCCAAAAACGCACGGCATGCCGCGTTCGGTCATATGAACGACTATAATTTGGAAACTCGATCATGGTGGGTCCGATCAAGTCCGCGCAAGGGCAAAAGATGTCGAAAGCGATCAGGCTGCGCTAAGCTGTAAATGGCTACTCTGGAATCGGACTACAACCTGCCCACGACATTAAGTTATGACCAGCCTCGCTATTCGGCGGAGCGTCACCATCCCCTCATATCACCGAGCGTCCCTGGCTATTATCGGTGACTGAGAGTGTTGCGCTCCCGCCGTTTTGAAAAGGCGGTTCCAAAGGTCGAATATCGATAGATTCAGTGTTAGTGGGTGGCTCGTACCTCCGGTATTGCTGCCGATCTTTTTCGGGCTGTTGATCGTCGCTGCAATAGTTATTCAATGGTAGTCCCCCTCGGCGGACCCGCGCCATCGACTCAAGCCAACAGCGAGTTGGCTCGGATGAAATGACTAACGAGCTGAATGTCAGGGCGGCGGCCCTTGGTGCGATCCTTTCACAAGCTACGACCGTCACGCGTACTGCGCTCAATCCAACAGGTGATCAGCTCGTCCTCAGGGACCGAGCGATCGTTGTGCGAAAATCGCGGACACCGTCCGGTGACCGATTTCGAGTTTCTGGAAGATGTTGTGAGTGAATCGTGGCGAACAAAGATAGCGAGGTCTCCAACGGACGGCGGAATCCACCTTTTCCAAATGGAGCAACGGCGACGGCAATTAATCGAGCAACATCAACTGGCTGGGGCGGGAGGGATCGAACCTCCGAATGGCGGAATCAAAATCCGCTGCCTTACCGCTTGGCTACGCCCCAACAGGCGACCTGGGGCGGCGGAAGAACTGGCTACCGCAGATTCCCCTGGTCGCAGCCGGTCTATAGGGAGCGGCGCAGCATTTCAACCGCCTGGAGGGGCAAAATACCACAGCCCCGGGATCGGCCGCGCTACACTCTCTTTATGGGCCCGCGACGGCCCCGTTCTGACCGCCACCGTCCGGCCCCTCCCGCCCCATTGAGACCTCCCCCATTTCATGGGAATAGGGCGCCAAGACCTGTCCACGGGAGTGAGCCATGACCTACCGCGCGCCGATTTCTGACATGCTGCTGTCGCTCAATCACGGCGCCGGCCTCAAGGCTGCGGTGGAGGCCGGTCATTACGGCGATTTCGACGCCGACATCGCCGCGGCCGTGCTGGAGGAAGCCGGCAAGTTCGCAGCCGACGTCCTGGCCCCGCTCAACAAGGTCGGCGACGAGCACGGCATCAAGCTCAGCGACGGCAAGGTGACGACCGCGCCGGGCTGGCCGGACGCCTACAAGCGCTGGACCGAGGGCGGCTGGAACGCGGTGTCCGGCCCGGAGGATTTCGGCGGCCAGGGCCTGCCGATCGCGATCAATGCTGCCTGTACCGAGATCTGGAGCGCCTCGAACCTCGCCTTCGGCCTCTGCCCGCTGCTGACGGCGTCGGCGATGGAGGCGCTGGACGCGCATGGCAGCAGTGAGCTGAAGAAGATCTATCTCGAAAAGCTCGTCTCCGGCGAATGGACCGGCACGATGCAGCTCACCGAGCCGCAGGCCGGCTCCGACGTCGGCGCGCTGCGCACCCGCGCCGAAAAGCAAGCCGACGGCACCTATCGCATCAAGGGGACGAAGATCTTCATCACCTATGGCGAGCACGACATGACCGACAACATCGTGCATTTCGTGCTGGCGCGTCTGCCCGATGCGCCCGCCGGCACCAAAGGCATCTCGCTGTTCCTCGTGCCCAAGTTCATGGTCAATGCAGACGGCTCGCTGGGGCAGCGCAACGACATCTATGCGAGCGGCGTCGAGCACAAGCTCGGCATGCATGCCTCCCCCACCTGCACCATGACCATGGGCGATCATGGTGGCGCCATCGGCTTCCTCATCGGCGAAGAGAACCAGGGCATGCGCTGCATGTTCACGATGATGAATCAGGCGCGCCTCGGCGTCGGCCTGGAGGGCGTCGGCGTCGCCGATCGCGCCTATCAGCAGGCTTTGTCGTATGCGCAGGAGCGCAAGCAGGGCCGCGCCGTCGGCAGCAAGAGCGACGGCTCGGACGCGATCTTCGTGCATCCCGACGTCAAGCGCATGCTGATGCGGATGCGGGCGCAGACCGCCGCCGCGCGCACCATCTGCTATGCGACCGCGGTCGCGATCGACGTCTCGACGCGCGCCAGGGACCCCAAGGTGCGTGCAGATGCCGCCGCGCGCGCGGCGCTGCTGACGCCGATGGCCAAGGGCTATTCCACCGACATCGGCAACGAGGTCGCCTATCTCGGCGTGCAGGTGCATGGCGGCATGGGCTTCATCGAGGAGACCGGTGCGGCCCAGCATTATCGCGATGCCCGCATCACCGCGATCTACGAAGGCACCAACGGCATTCAGGCGATCGACCTCGTCACGCGCAAGCTCGCGGCCAATGGCGGCGCTGCCGTCTGGGCGCTGCTCGACGAGCTCGCAGCGACGGTCAAGAAAGTCGAAGCGTCGAACGATCCGGCTTTTGGCACCACGGGCGTCAAGCTGCGCGAAGCGCTGGAGGCCTTGACGCGCACCAGCAAATGGCTGCTGGAGCGCGTGACGTCCGCGCCGAACGAGGCGCTTGCCGGCGCGACACCCTATCTGCAGCAGTTCGGCTCAACGCTCGGCGGCTGCCTGCTCGCCTCCGAGGCGCTCGCCGCCAAGGCCGACGGCAACACGGACGCCGCGCGCTACGTCTCGCTGGCACGCTTCTTCGCCGAGAACATCAGTGTGCAGGCCGGCGCGCTCGAGCGCACCGTGACCGAGAGCGCGGAATCGGTCGCGGCGGCGGATGCGGTGCTGCTGGGGTAAGCTGCTTGCCGAGTACACGGATGCGTAGGGTGGGTTAGCCGTAGGCGTAACCCACCGCTTGTGCCGCTGCGTGAACAAAAGAGGTGGTTAGCCCTGCAGATGCGCTTTGCGCGTCTGCAAGGCTAATCCACCCTACGAACTCCGGGCTACGAAGCGACCGTCTTCCTGCCCTGCCCCGGCCGCCACAACACGATGCCCGCCGCCACGAGATCAAGCACGACGCACATCGCAAACGCCATCGTGTAGTTGCCCGTCAAGCTGCGCACGAGGCCGACGATGCCGGGGCCGAAGGCGCTGACGATGCCGCTGATCGAGGTGCCCAGTCCCATTGCGGCGGCGAAGGCGGCGGCGCCGATCTCGCGCTGGATGATCAAGGGCGGAAACGTGATCATGTTGCCGATCGAGAAGCCGTAGACGGCGCAGCACACCAGCAGCACGGTCGGGCTCGTGCTCTGCACGAGAACGAACAACGCCGCCGCCTGGCTCGTCATCGACGCCGCGCAGGCGAGCCGGGGATCGAGCCGGTCGACGAACAGG
>NZ_AJQF01000413.1:0-2413 GCF_000261705.1 Bradyrhizobium genomosp. III
CCGCCTGCGGCCGGGCGGCCGATCAGCGGCTCGAGAAAACTCACCTGGTGGATGATGAATCCCATCTGCGCCAGCAGTGCGATCGCGATCGGCAGCACCATGGTCCAGAACGCCGCGTTGGCGAGCAGCGCTTTGCGGGAATGGCTTGGCGTGGCCGCGCTCTCGCCGGAAGGGCGTCCGCCCGAAGCCGGCGACCTCCCGGCAGGCCAGCCGATGAAGGTCACGACCACCGGCAGCACCAGCACCATCATCGCGAGCGTGGCCGCCAGCATGGCGGAGCGAAATCCGATGCTGCCGGTCAACGACAGCAGCAGCGGAACGAGGATGATGCCGCCGCAGGTCGCGCCGTTGAACGCGAGGCTGAGCGCGAGCCCGCGCCGGCGTTCGAACCAGGAGTTCAGCACGGTTGCGATCACCACGGTACCCATGCCGGTCCAGCCGACCGACATCAGCGCATAGGCGAGATAGAGCTGCCAGGGCGTCTGCATCAGCGCCAGCAGCACAGTCGAGGCGCCGAGCGCCGCCAGGCCGCACAGGATCAGCGACCGCAAGCCGATGCGGGCGAGCAGATCGTCGGTGAAGATGACGAGGACGGAGGTCAGGAGAAACGAGAAGGTGCTGGCCGCGGAGACCAGCGTGCCCGGCCAGCCATGGGCGCGCTGCAGCTCGGCGAGATAGACGCCCTGGCCGTACAGGCCGAAGCCGAACATGAAGAAGGCCATCAGGAAGCAGGCCAGCACGACGCGCCAGCCGCGGTAGTGCAGCGAGGATTCGTCGACGCGGGTTGCGGCAATCATCAATCGGGCAATCGGGTCACATGGAACCGCGCGGGATCGTGCACCACAACCACCGGTTTTTCAAATGAAACATTGTAGCCAATTGTTGCGGCGCGTTGGCGCCGAAAAGGTTGACTCAGCGCATTGGCACGCCTGCGGGATCATGTAGGCTGATGCTCGGCGAGACTCGCGAAGCAGCGAGCATCGCGGCGAGCGCAGGGGGCTCTCATGCCGAATGGCAATATCGTCGTCACCGAAGAGCGCGGAACGCGTGTCATCACCCTGCGCCGCCCGGGCAAGAAGAACGCGATCACCCAGGACATGTACCGGGAGATGAGCCACGCGATCGACACCGCGCAGAACAACCCCGACATCCGCTGCATGATCATCACCGGCGGCTCAGGCGTGTTCACCGCAGGCGATGATATCGACGATTTCATGCGCGCCGACACCGCGCGCCCCGAGACGTTGTCGGAAGGCGCCAAGTTTCTCTATTCGCTCGCCCTCAACGTCAAGCCGATCATCGCCGCCGTCGACGGCGCCTCGATCGGCATGGGCACCGTGATGCTGTTTCACTGCGACTACGTGCTGGCCTCGAACGCTGCGACCTTCTCCGCGCCCTACATCCATCTCGGCCTAGTGCCGGTCGGTGCCGCCAGCCTCTTGATGCCGAACACGATGGGATATCAGCGCGCCTTCGCGATGCTGGTGATGGGGCGAACTTTTTCCGCCGCGGAGGCTCACGCGGCAGGCTTCGTCAACACCGTGGTGTCGCCGGGACATACCGAGGTCGAGGCGCGCAAGGTGGCGCGCGAAATCTGCCGGCTACCGGCCGAGGCGGTCGCAACCTCCCGCAAATTGCTGCGCGCGCCCGCCGAAGAGCTCACCCGCCGCATCGATCAGGAAGGCCATCTGTTCGGCGAGCGGCTCAAGTCGGAGGAAGCGGTGGCGGCGTTCAATGCGTTTGCGAACCGGAAGAAGAAGTAGCGGCGCTCTTCCCCTTGTGCGAGACGGGCGATGGTCTGTCTCCGCGAGTTCGGCACCGTAGGGTGGGCAAAGGCGCACTTGCGCCGTGCCCACCATCAATCCTGAAGTGCACGAGAGGCGTGGGCACGCTTCGCTTTGCCCACCCTACGATACTGAGGTCGGGAAGAAGACCTGCACGTTCACGACAATCCTTCGTGAAATCTTCGCGCGGACCGACTAATCTTGTTCCATGCGATACCGATCCATCCTCGCCGCCCTCACTCTCGCCTTCGCCCTCCCCGCCTCGGCCCAGACCGCCGCGCCGGTCGAGCTGCGCGTGCTCGCGATCAACGATTTTCACGGCAATCTGCGGCCGCCGCCGGGCGGCATCCGCATCGCCGATCCCGAGGACGGAGCCAGGAAGGTGATGGTGGCGGCCGGCGGCGCCGAATACATGGCGACGCTGGTGAAGCAGCTGCGCGAGGGGCACAAGAACACGATCTTCGTCGCCGCCGGCGACCTGATCGGTGCGAGCCCGTTCCTGTCGGCGATGTTTCACGACGAGCCTTCGGTCGAGGCGCTTTCGCTGATGGGTCTAGCGATCAGCTCGGTCGGCAATCACGAGTTCGACGAGGGCAAGACCGAGCTGCTCAGGATGCAGAACGGCGGGG
>NZ_AJQF01000414.1:0-6255 GCF_000261705.1 Bradyrhizobium genomosp. III
TCCGTTCACGGGCGCCAAATTCCGCTATCTCGCCGCGTCCACCATCGAGACCGCGACGGGCAACAGCGTGCTGCCGCCCTACGATATCCGGGAATTCGAGGGCATCCCGATCGCCTTCATCGGGCTGACCTTGAAGGAGACCGCGGGCATCGTCTCGCCATCCGGCATCGCCGGGCTCGAATTCCGCGACGAAGCCGCGACGGTGAATGCGCTGGTGCCGCAGCTGAGGGCGCGCGGCGTCGAGGCGATCGTGGTGCTGATCCACCAGGGCGGCGAGCCCGCCGGCGACTACAATGAATGCCCTGCCATTACCGGGCCGATCGTCGACATCGTCAAAAAATTCGACCGCGCCGTCGACGTCGTCGTCAGCGGCCACACCCACCGCGCCTATGTCTGCGACATCGACGGGCGGCTCGTCACCAGCGGCGACAAATACGGCACGCTGGTCACCGCGATCGATCTCAAGCTCGATCCCGTAACCCGCGACATCGTCAATGCCAAAGCCGAGAACGTCATCGTCGCCAATGCCTCGCTGGCGAAGGACGCGGAGCAGACCGCGCTGATCGAGGCCTATGACCGGCTCTCGGCGCCGATCGCCAACCGGCCGGCCGGATCGGTGACGCAGACGTTGTCACGCGTGCCGAACGAGGCCGGTGAAAGCGCGCTCGGCAACGTCATCGCGGACGCGCAGCTTGCTGCGACCAGGGACGCCAAGGATGGCAGCGCTGTCATCGCACTCACCAATCCGGGCGGCATCCGCACCGACATCGTCCCGAAGGAGAACGGCGCGATCTCCTTCGGCGATGTTTTCGCCAGCCAGCCGTTCCGCAACCGCCTCGTCACGATGACCCTGACCGGCAACCAGCTCAAGGAGATGCTCGAGCAGCAATGGCTGGACCCGAAGCGGCCGCGGATTCTCCAGGTGTCGAACGGATTCAGCTATGCCTGGGATGCGTCGAAGTCATTCGGCGAGCGCGTGATCGCCGACAAGATGATGCTCAACGGCAAGCCGATCGAGCAGGCCAGCGGCTAACGCGTCACCCTCAACGATTACCTCGCAGTCGGCGGCGATGGTTTTACCGTCGCCAAACAAGGCACGGCGCCGCAATATGGCGGCTACGACGCGGACGCGCTGTTCGCGTTCTTCCGGGCGCACGGACCGATCGGCCCGCTGCCGCTGAGCCGCATCCTGCGGGTGAATTGATCCGGATCAAACGGGCCAGAATGGGACGACCCTTTGCCATTCCCGTTCAAACGCATAGATTGGGATTTGCATTGCGTTTTGGCGCCGGATGCGCCAAGCGACGTCGAAAGCCCGCATCCATGAGGCCGACCTGATGAGCACGCTTCTCCTTTCCCACAAGGCCTGCCTCGACCATGTCACGCCGCCGGGACACCCTGAAAGGCCGGATCGCCTGCGTGCGGTGGAGGAAGCGCTGTCGCATGAGCGCTTCCAGTTCCTGGTACGCGACCAGGCGCCGGAGGGCGATCTCGATCTCGTCACGCTGTGCCACAACGAGCACTACGTCACCGAGCTGCGCCACATCGCACCGAGCAGCGGGCAGGTCTATATCGACGGCGACACCTCGATGTCCCCTGGCACGTGGGAAGCGGTGATGCGCGGCGTCGGCGGCGCGGTGGCGGCGACCGAAGCGGTGATGGCGGGCGAGCATCGCAACGCCTTCGTCGCGGTGCGCCCGCCCGGCCATCACGCCGAGATCGGCAAGCCGATGGGCTTCTGCTTCTTCGACAACGTCGCCATCGCCGCCCGCCACGCGCAGCGCAAATACGGCATCAAGCGCGCGGCCATCGTCGATTTCGACGTGCATCACGGCAACGGCACGCAGGACATCTTCTGGTCGGACCCGACCGTGATGTACTGCTCGACGCACCAGATGCCGCTGTTTCCGGGCACCGGCGCCACGGGCGAGCGCGGCGACCACGACACCATCGTCAACGCACCGCTCGCCTCCGAGGACGGCGGGCCGGAATTCCGCTCCGCGTTCGAGAATTTGATTCTGCCGCAGCTCGAAAAATTCAGCCCCGAGCTTGTCGTCATCTCCGCCGGCTTCGACGCGCATTATCGCGATCCGCTGGCTTCGCTGAATTTGCGCGCGGAGGATTATGCCTGGGTGACGCGCAAGCTGATGGATCTCGCCGACAAGTCCGCGGGGGGGCGCGTTGTTTCGGTGCTCGAGGGCGGCTATGACCTGCAAGGACTGAAAGAATCTGTTACGGCGCATGTCGGCGCCCTGATGGGCGCCTGACGACGCCCGCCACATTAAGCCCGCAAAACCCGCCTTCACTGCAAGGAAAGCGAATCGGGCAATCGGAAACGGATATGGCCGAAAATACTCAAGTCGACGTCTCCAGGCTTACCTTCGAGCGCGCGATCGAGGAACTCGAAACGATCGTGAAGCGGCTCGAGGACGGCAAGGTGCCGCTCGAGGAATCCGTGACGATCTACGAGCGCGGCGAGGCGCTGAAGCGCCGCTGCGAGGAATTGCTGCGCCAGGCCGAGGCGCGCGTCGACAAGATCACCAGCGATGCCAGCGGCCAGGCCACCGGCACCGCGCCGCTGGACGTGCAGTAGGAAAGCCGAGACTTTCCCGCTCAGTCTTCTGATGGCAGCCCCGAAACGTCATCACGTGGCCGCCCGCATCGATTTCACGATCGCACGGCGCTATCCCGCTGAGCGCCGCGGTTCCGTGCAGGCGGATCGGATGCCGCCCCTTCCGGAAATCGGTCGTTCAGGACCAAAAAAGATCTCATTCAGGCGAAAAAGCCTGCCAGCGGACCCGGCAAGGCTGGAACCCATTGTCCCGGGCCACGGTTAACCACTCTGGCCCGCCGGTTGCATCTGCATACCCCCAATCGGTCCTGCGGGTTGGCTTTGGCCCAAGCTTTGGTGTAAAGCTGCGCGGAGTGTGGCTTTTTGCAAGCCTTGCGTGGGCAGAGAATTCCGACGACAAGCGCTTCAAACTGCTAATGAAATTGGCTGGGACGGACGAAGCCGATCTAAGTGACAGGGATCACAGAGACTGAACCGGAGCGCACTTAAGCTTACCTAAGCTTGAAGACGGGGCCTTGCCCCATGCAGGTGGCTCCGACGGTTTGAGGACTCGCGCTGCGCCGATATTGTGCAAACCCATCGCGCACCGGAATGACCTTCCGGCGCTGACAAATTGGAAATCGCCGTGAACGCATACAGTAAAACGCCGCTTCTCGACACCATCCGGACGCCGGACGACCTGCGCAAGCTCAAGATCGAGCAGGTTCGCCAAGTCGCCGACGAGCTGCGGCAGGAGACCATCGATGCCGTCTCGGTGACCGGCGGTCACTTCGGCGCGGGCCTCGGCGTGGTCGAGCTCACCACCGCGATTCATTACGTCTTCGACACGCCGCGCGACCGGCTGATCTGGGACGTCGGCCATCAGGCCTATCCGCACAAGATCCTCACCGGCCGGCGCGACCGCATCCGCACGCTGCGCACCGGCGGCGGCCTGTCCGGCTTCACCAAGCGCAGCGAGAGCGATTACGATCCGTTCGGCGCGGCGCATTCCTCGACCTCGATCTCCGCCGGCCTCGGCATGGCGGTGGCGCGCGACCTCTCCGGCGGCAAGAACAACGTTATCGCCGTGATCGGTGACGGCGCGATGTCGGCCGGCATGGCCTATGAGGCCATGAACAACGCGGGTGCGATGAACTCGCGCCTGATCGTCATCCTCAACGACAACGACATGTCGATCGCGCCGCCGGTCGGCGCCATGAGCGCCTATCTGTCGCGGCTCTACTCCGGCAAGACCTATCGCACGCTGCGCGATGCGGCCAAGCAGATCAACAAGCGCCTGCCCAAGATCATCGCCAACCGCGCCAACCGCGTCGAGGAATATTCCCGCGGCTTCATGATGGACGGCGGCACGCTGTTCGAGGAGCTCGGCTTCTACTATGTCGGCCCGATCGACGGCCACAATCTCGACCATCTGCTGCCCGTCCTGAAGAACGTCCGCGACATGGAGACCGGCCCGATCCTGGTCCACGTCGTGACGCAGAAGGGCAAGGGCTACGGCCCGGCTGAAGCCTCCGCCGACAAGTACCATGCCGTCGTCAAGTTCGACGTCGCGACCGGCACCCAGGCCAAAGCCAAGCCGAATGCGCCGGCCTACCAGAACGTGTTCGGCCAGAGCCTCGTCAAGGAAGCGCAGAAGGACGACAAGATCGTCGCCATCACCGCGGCGATGCCGTCCGGCACCGGTGTCGACATCTTCAACAAGGCCTTCCCCGACCGCACCTTCGACGTCGGCATCGCCGAGCAGCACGCGGTGACCTTCGCCGCCGGTCTTGCCAGCGAAGGCTACAAGCCGTTCTGCGCGATCTACTCGACCTTCCTGCAGCGCGGCTACGACCAGATCGTGCATGACGTCGCGATCCAGAACCTGCCCGTCCGCTTCGCCATCGACCGTGCCGGCCTCGTCGGCGCCGACGGCGCCACGCATGCCGGCTCGTTCGACAACGCCTATCTCGGCTGCCTGCCGAACATGGTGATCATGGCGGCGGCCGACGAAGCCGAGCTCGTGCACATGGTGGCGACCCAGGTCGCGATCGACGACCGTCCGAGCTCGCTGCGCTATCCGCGCGGCGAAGGCCGCGGCATCGAGATGCCCGAGGTCGGCATTCCGCTCGAGGTCGGCAAGGGCCGCGTGATTCGCCAGGGCAGCAAGATCGCCCTGCTCTCCTTCGGCACGCGCCTCGCCGAATGCGAGAAGGCGGCCGATGAGCTCGCAGCCCACGGCCTGTCGACCACGATCGCCGACGCGCGCTTCATGAAGCCGCTGGATACCGAGCTGGTGCTCAAGCTTGCCCGCGACCACGAGATCCTGATCACGATCGAGGAAGGCTCGGTCGGCGGCTTCGGCTCGCATGTCGCGCAGTACCTGACCGATCAGGGCGTGCTCGACACCGGCATGGTCAAGTTCCGCTCGATGGTGCTGCCCGACGTGTTCCAGGACCACGACACCCCGGCCGCGATGTACGGCCGCGCCGGTCTCGACGCCAAGGGCATCGTCGCCAAGGTGTTCGAGGCGCTCGGCAAGGACGTCAAGGCCGAGACGGTCAAGCTGGCTTGATCGTGGCTTTCTTCACCTCTCCCGCTTGCGGGAGAGGTCGCGCCAAAGGCGCGGGTGGGGAAGCGCAGTTTCGCCGCGATTCGAAGCTTGCCTGAATTTCTCCGAAGCAGTCAGTCATGAAAATCTATCTGGCAGGCCCCGACGTGTTCCTGCCGGATGCAATCGAGATCGGACGGCAGAAGGTCGCGATCTGCGGTCGCTACGGGCTCACCGGCCTCTATCCGCTCGACAACGCCATCGACCTCACCGCGCCCGATGCCGCGCGGCAGATCTTTTGCGGCAACGAGGCGATGATGGATGCGGCCGACGCCATCATCGCCAATCTCACCCCGTTCCGCGGCGCAGGCGCCGATCCCGGCACCGTCTACGAGCTCGGCTACATGGCCGGCCGCCGCAAATTCTGCCTGGCCTATTCCAACGACGGCGCCGCCTATGCCGACCGCCTCAGTCGCTTCATGGAGGTCACCTCCGAGGACGGGCGGCTGGTCGATGCGCAGGGGCTGACGGTCGAGGATTTCGGCCTCGTCGACAATCTCATGATGATCCATGCCCTGGAGCTGCACGGCTGGCCGCTGGTGACGCCGGCCGCGATGCCAATCGACGTCTGGCACGATCTGGCCGCGTTCGAGACTTGCGTCCGGATGGCGGCCGCGCGATTGATCGCTACATAAGCGACAAGCCCTGTCCTGGAGAGTCGATTGTCCCCTGCCCGCAAGCGCGCAGATGTATTGCTGGTCGAGCGCGGCCTGTTCGAGAGCCGGGCGCGGGCGCGCGCGGCGATCGAGGCGGGCCTCGTCACCGCCGACGACAAGCCGGTCGCCAAACCGTCGGAGACGATTGCCGAGGACGCCGTGATCCAGGCCGAGCCCGCTCACCCCTACGTCTCCCGCGGCGGTGTCAAGCTCGCCGGCGCGCTGGAGCGGTATCCCATCGAGATCGAGGACCATGTCTGCCTCGACGTCGGCGCCTCCACCGGCGGCTTCACCGAGGTGCTGCTGGCGAACGGCGCGAGCCTGGTGTTCGCCATTGACGTCGGCACCAGCCAGCTGCATGCCTCGCTGCGCGACCATCCCAAGATCGTGTCGATGGAGGCGACCGACATCCGCAGCTATGACGGCAAGCGGCTGCC
>NZ_AJQF01000415.1:0-5777 GCF_000261705.1 Bradyrhizobium genomosp. III
ACGTCAGCTTCATCTCCCTGAAGACCGTGCTGCCCGTGGCGCTGTCGCTGGCCGCAGCACCAATGAGCCTGCTGGCGCTGATCAAGCCGCAATTCGAGGCTGACAGGAAGCACAACAAGAAGGGCATCGTCCGCGACGCCGCCGTGCACCGGGAGATCTGCGACGACATTGCCGCCTTTGCCGCTTCGCTCGGCTGCACCGACATCGAGATCTTCCCCTCGCCGATCACGGGCGGCGACGGCAATATCGAATTCTTCCTGGGCGCGCGCCGTGGTTGAGCGTCTCACCATCGACCATGTCGGCCATCGCGGCGACGGCGTCTGCCTCGACGCCGGCGAAGCGATCTACGTGCCCTACACGCTGGGCGGCGAGACCGTTGAGGTCGATCACGTCGTAGGCAACCATCCCGACCGCCGCAAGCTGCTCGCGGTCGACGTCGCAAGCCGGGAGCGCATCGAGCCGTTCTGTCCGCATTTCGGCGTTTGCGGCGGCTGCGCCATCCAGCACTGGTCGACCGAGCCATACCACGCCTGGAAGCGCGGCATCGTGGTGGAGACGCTGGCGCAGGCCGGCATCGATTGCGAGGTGGCGCCGCTGGTCGATGCTCATGGCGCCGGGCGCCGGCGCGTCACGCTGCACGGCCGCTTCGGCACGCATGATATCCTCAAGGTCGGTTTCTCCGCGACGAGCTCACACGACGTCATCCCGATCCATCGCTGCCCGATCCTCGATCCCGCACTCGACGGCGCGCTCGATGCCGCCTGGGCGCTGGCGGAGCCGCTGACGTCCAAAATGCCGGTGACCAAGCCGCTCGACATCCAGATCACCGCCACCGCCAACGGCCTCGATGTCGACGTGCGTGGCTCCGGCCCGCTGCCAACGCCGCTCGTCACCGCGCTGTCGCGCGTCGCCGAGCAGCACCGCCTGGCGCGGTTGACGCGGCATGGCGAATTGGTGCTGCAACGCCTGGCGCCGACAATAAAGATGGGCCGCGCTGAGGTGACGCTGCCGCCGGGCTCGTTCCTGCAGGCGACCGTCGCGGGCGAAGAGACGCTGGCAGCGCTCGTCGCGGAACGCATCGGCAAGGCCAAGGAGGTTCTCGACCTCTTCTGCGGCGTCGGGCCGTTCGCCTTGCGGCTCGCCGAAAAAGCGCGCGTCACCGCCTATGACAACGACGCCGGCGCTGTCGCAGCGCTGGCAAAAGCCGCGCGCACGCCGGGCCTGAAGCCGATCAAGGCCGAGCCGCGCGATCTGTTCCGCCGCCCCCTGGTGCCGCCGGAGCTGCGCGACTTCGACGCCGTGGTATTCGACCCGCCGCGCCAGGGCGCGCAGGCGCAGGCGCTGAAGCTCGCCGCGAGCAAGGTACCCGTCGTGGTCGCGGTGTCCTGCAACGTCGCAACCTTTGCCCGCGACGCGCGGCTGCTGATCGACGGCGGTTACAAGATCGACGCCGTAGTGCCGGTCGATCAGTTCCGGCACACGCCACATGTGGAGCTGGTGGCGCGGTTCAGCCGGTGACGTTGCACGCGCCCGCTCACCCTCGTCCGGGCCGCTATGCTGACGGCTCGAATTGCGGCTGCCATCGCAACAAATAGGACTGCAGCGAGCGCACCGCGATCGCCAGCAGGATGCCGACGAACATCATGACGAAGATGGCGACCATCATCTCGCTGGCATTGGCGCGCGCCTCCGCTTCGATGATGAGCTTGCCGAGGCCGCGCTCGGCGCCGATGAACTCGCCGACGATGACACCGATCAGCGCGAAGGACACCGCCGGCAAAAGCGAAGCGAACACCCAGGCGAGCGCGGACGGGATCACGACGGTACGCAGCACGGTGAATTCGCTGGCGCCGAGCAGACGGGCGGCCGCGATCTGGTCGCGGTCGACGGCGCGCGTTCCCTCGAAGGTGTTGAAGAACACCACGAAGAAAACGACGAGCCATGCGGTCGCGATCTTGGAGAGGTCGCCGAGGCCGAAGATCAGGATGACGAGCGGCACCAGCGCAATGCGCGGTATCGAGTTGAGCGCCACGATGTAGGGCCCGAACACGCGGGCAAGGAAGTCCGAACGGCCGAGGATCAGGCCGGCCGCGATGCCGCTCGCTGAGCCGAACAGAAAGCCCCACCAGGTATTCTTCAGCGTGACGAGCGTGGCGAGCCACAGATTGTTGTCGTTGCCCCTGATGCAGGCGGCAAAGCCGCCGGCGTCAGAGAAGCAGCCGAGCCGCAGAAAGCTCTGCCAGATCAGCGACGGCTTGGCGACGAAATAGGGATCGAGGATTTTGGGCACGTAAGCCCTCGGCAGCAGCGCCTTGCTCCATTCAAAGCCCCACTGCCAGATGACGAGCACGGCCGCGAGAATGGCCAATTGCCAGAACAGGATTACGGTGCGGCTGTTGGACATGGTCAGTCGGCCCTGGTGCGGCGGAATTCTTCGCCGAGGGAGTGCCAGATGTGAGAATAGAGGCGGCCGAATTCGGCGCTCTCGCGCACGGAAACGGGATCGCGCGGCCGCGGGATGGCGACGTCGAAGTCCTCCTTCAGGCGCCCGGGCCGCGCCGAAAGCAGGATGATGCGGCTCGCCAGCGTCAAGGCCTCGCCGAGATCGTGCGTCACGAACAGCACGGTCTGCCGCTCGCGCTCCCAGATCTCCAGCAGCGTCTTGTGCATCTCCAGCTTGGTGTGGGTGTCGAGCGCGCCGAACGGCTCGTCCATCAGCAGGATCTCAGGCTCCAAAATCAGCGTGCGCATCAAGGCGACGCGCTGACGCATGCCGCCGGACAGCATGCGTGGAAAGCTCTGCGCAAAGCCCGAGAGCCCCGCCTTCTCGACCGCCGCAGCGACGCGCCCGGCGCGCTCGGCCTTCGGCAATCCCGCGATCTCCAGCCCATAGCCGATGTTCTGCTCCACGGTTCGCCAGGGAAACAGCGTATCGCGCTGGAAGACATAACCGACCCTGGGGTTGACCTTGCCGGTCTCGACGGTGTCCTGATCGATCAGGATACGTCCACCCGAGCGCGGCAACAGCCCCGCCACCATGTTGAGAATGGTGCTCTTGCCGCAGCCGGACGGGCCGAGCAGCGCGACGAACTCGCCCTGCTTGACCTCGAAGGAGACGTCATCCACTGCCACGAACTCGTGGCCGGACGCGTTGAAGCGCTTGGCAAGTCCCTGCACGGCGATGCGGGTGCGTGCCGCTGTCGCTTCATCCTCGTCGCGCGCGAGCGCAAGACCCTGGCCCGGCGCGGCGATCATTTGTACGTCGCCCTGGCTGCCTGGAGGAAGCTCATGTCGACGACATCCTCGTATTTGGTCTCGGGAATATCCGTGCCCTTGCGGTACCAGGGCTTGGCGCCGCGTTCGAACGCGGGCTTGTCGATGACACCGTCATAGGCCCAGGTCGACTTGTCGAAACCGAGCTCGGCGCTGACCGCATCGGGGTCGATGCCCGAGAAATACTTCGGCGTGACCAGCGCCTGCACCTCCGCGAGCGGCGCAGCTTTCACGAACGCCATGGCGCGGTAGATCGCATTGACATAGGCCTGCACCAACGCCTTGTCCTGCTCGACCGTGTCCTGGAGCGTGTAGATCACGAGCACGGGCAGCGCGCCGCCGAAATCCTTCTCGAACACGCCCGGCTTGGACGTGTCGTAGATCGTCCTGCCAAAGCCCTTCTTTTCGACCTCGACGATCCAGCTCGGCGGCGCCATGATGGCGTCGAACTGCTTGGTCTGGAGCGAGGGGAACATCGTGTTGGGCCCCCCGCCCGCGACCCAGTTCACCCTATCACCGAGCCCGCGCGCCTCGAACACATAGGTGCCGAACACCCAGGTGCCGGAGCCGATGGCGGTGGCGGCAACGATCGCCTTGGCACCGTCAGGCCGCTTGTAGTCGGCAAGCTTCTCGACCGAATTGATCCCGCTGTCGTAGAGGTCCTGCCGGACCATGATGTTGGCGTAGGAGCACACCATCTCGGTGGCGAGCAGGATCTTGCAGGGCTTACCGCGGGCGCCGAGCTGGAGCGGGTGGCTGGCATCGCCGTGCGCGAACAGTGCCTGCCCCGCCGCCAGCGTCTGGCGTCCGAACGTCCCGGCATTGCCGGTGACGAGCTTTGAATCGAGCCCCTCGTCCTTGAAGTACCCCTTCAGCTCCGCAATCATGCCGATGGCGTAGACAGGCGACACCGGTCCGAAGGCGAGCGAGACCTGCTTGCTTTGCGCAAGCAATCGTCCCGGCAACAGCGATGCTCCGGCCAATGCGGAGCCCGCGATCAGCGCCTGGCGCCTGGTAATGCTCATATGCTCCTCCTCCCTTGTCTCTTGTCCGATACGCCGATCGGTCAGGACGGCGCGACCTTGATCGTCCCTGCCTGTCGCAGCGTGTCGATCTCGTCCGGAGACATGCCGATCTCGCTCAGTATCTCGCTGCTATGCTCGCCGATCCCAGGGGGATCATAGCGGTTGGGCAGCCGCCTTCCGTCCATGGAAATCGGCAACAACGGCGTCTTGGCCTCGTTACCGTCGGGCAGCCGAATGGCGGTCAGGCCGCCGGACTGGTTGAGATGCGGATCATCGAAGAGATCGCCGGGCTTGTTGACCGGCGCATAGGGAAGATCGAGCTGCTCGAGGCGCGCGGCAAGATCGGCCTTGTCCCACTGCTTGAAGATCTTCGCGATCTCGGGGATCAGCCAGCCGCGATGATCGACGCGGTCGTTGCTCGTTGCAAAGCGCGGATCAACGAGCCAGGCTTCACGATCGAAGGCGCGGCAGAACGCCTCCCATTGCTCTTCACCGACGATGGTGACGAACAGCTTCGAGCCGTCCCTGGTGTCGAAGAGATCGTAGACCGGCCATGGGCTGTCCTTGATCGAATACGGGATCGACGGCTGGCCGCTGACCACTTCGCACATCATGGCCTGCGCCATCAGGAACACGTTGTTCTCGTACAGCGCGCTCTGGATGTAGCGCCCCCGGCTGGTCCGCTGCCGCTCGGCCAGCGCAGCCTGGATCGCGATCACGCCGAACATGCCGCCCATGACATCGTTGACCGAGGCCCCGGCACGCATCGGGCGGTCAGGCAGGCCGGTCATGTAGGCAAGGCCCCCCATCATCTGCACCACCTCGTCGAGCGCGAGGCGGTTCTCGTAGGGGCCGGGCAAATAGCCCTTGAGCGAGCAATAGATCAGGCGCGGCGCGAAGGCCGCGACGCTCTCGTAGTCGAGGCCGATCCGCTTCAACAGGCCCGGCCGGAAATTCTCGATCATGACGTCGCTGCTCTCGATCAGCCTGCGTGCGACGTCCTGGCCTTCCGCGGTCGACGTATCCAGCGCGATGCTGCGCTTGTTGCGGCTGTAGGTGGCGAAGAAACCGGCGGCTGGGCCCTTGAAAGTGCGGGTGCGGTCGCCCTTGGGCGGCTCGACCTTGATCACGTCGGCACCGAGATCGGCGAGGATCAAGCCGCAGCTCGGCCCCATCACCATCTGACTGAACTCGATGACACGAATGCCGGCGAGCGGGCGAAGCTCCGATGCCGTCTCACGCGCAACCGGCGTCATGCCGCGCTCCGCAGGACTTTGGGAATGCCGGCCTCGTGCAGATGCCCCGTCAAGTGTTTTGCCGGGATATGGCGGGCGAGAATCTCGCGCGTCTGCATCAGACGGTCGAGGTCGATGCCAGTGGAGAGGCCCATGCGCTCCAGCATGAACACGAGGTCCTCGGTGACGATGTTGCCGCGCGCACCGGGGGCAAAGGGGCAGCCACCGAGGCCTGACACGGCGG
>NZ_AJQF01000416.1:0-31073 GCF_000261705.1 Bradyrhizobium genomosp. III
CGGCTTCGAGACCGGCGACGGCGTTGGCAAGGCCGGCGCCGAGCGTATCGTGCAGATGCAGCCGCAACGTCATTTGCGGCCCGACCTCGCGTCGCACGGCTGCAACGATCTGGCCGATCAGCTTTGGGGTGGCGTAACCAACGGTGTCGGCAAGCCCGATCTCGTCGGCACGGGCCTCGGCAAAGGCGCGCGCCACCCGGCACACCGCCGCTTCACTGACCTCGCCTTCGAGCGAGCAGCCGAAGGAGGTGGAGATCGCGCCCATCAGCTGCGGCCGCTGCCCCACGGGCCGAGCGTCGATCGCGGCGCGAACCGCGCGAAATCCCTCGATCTGCTCATCGACCGTGCGGCGAACATTGGCCTGGTTGTGCGTCTCGCTCGCCGAGATGACGAAATAGATGGCGTCGACACCGGCGGCGATGGCACGCTCGGCGCCCTTCACGTTCGGCACCAGCGCACCGATGGCTGCCGATTTGTGCGTGAGCGCGTGCGCCATCACCGTATCGACATCGGCGAATTGCGGCACGACCTTTGGCGGCACGAACGAGCCGGCATCGATCTCGCGCACGCCGGCAGCAGCGATCGTGTCGATCAAGGCGCATTTGGCTTCGGTCGGAACGAAGATGTCGAGATTCTGCAGACCATCGCGGGGAGCGACCTCGCAAATATGGACATCCGGCGCGCGTGCCATCGGGCTCTCCCTCGGTCGATTGTATATTGTTGCATAAAAGAACAATCCATGGGACAGTCTGTCAAGCCCTAAACTTTGCGTGCACTGCAATGACTGCATCCGACAGTTCCCGACAGCGCGGCACCCGAACCGACGGTTCCGAACGCGCCGAGCACCTCGCCGGCCTCATCATGGCGTTCGCCCGGCGCGAAGGCATGAAGGCCGGCGACCGCTTGATCGAACAAAGGCTTGCCGACGCGCTGGACCTTTCACGCGCGCCGATCCGGCTCGGCCTCAAGGCTCTGGAGGCCGCGGGGTTGGCGCGCGGCGAGCCGCATCGCGGCTTTGTGCTGGCCAAGAATCCCACCAGCGGCGCAGCCCAACCGGCGCTCGCCGCAGTCAGGCGCAACGAGCAGGTTTATGCGTCCGTCGCAGGCGACGTGCTCGCGAGCCGGCTGCCGACCGACGTTACCGAGGCGGAGCTGATGCGCCGCTATGACGTCACGCGGGCCGAGCTGCAGCGGCTGCTGGACCGGATCGCCGCCGAGGGCTGGATCGCACGTCTGCCGGGCTATGGCTGGCGTTTCGCAGAGACGGTCTCGAGTCCCGAATCTCAAGCACAGGCCAAGGCGTTTCGTGCGGTGATCGAGCCGGCGGCAATCGCGCAGCCGGGTTTTGCCCTGCCGCAGGAAGTGATCGTACGTCTGCGCGAGCGCCAGCAGCGCGTCTTCGAAGGCGAGCTCGAGAAGATGACGATCGGCGAGATCTTTCACTCCGGCTGCGAATTCCACGAAGACATCATCCGCGGCGCCGGCAATCCCTTTTTTCTCGAAGCGCTCAGGCGGGTGAACTCGATCAGACGCCTGTTCGCCTATCGCAGCTTTGCCGACCGCGACGGCATGCGGCGTCACGTGCGCGAGCATCTGCGCTTGCTCGACATTCTGGAAACCGGGCGTTATGCCGAAGCGGCGGAACTGATGGCCAAGCACCTGCAACGGCCGCTGGTGGCGGGCTTGTCGTGATGCTCAAGCCAGGATTCCCTGGACCCGCCATCCGATCTTGATTCCGCTCAATCGTTCTGGCGCCCGTTGGTGCTAGAGGCTTGCTTTGCAAGGGCGTGGAGCGGACGTTTGTGGTTGACCGGCGACAGTTCATCGGGGCCGCGCTCGGGTTGCCCGCGGCTGCGATCGGCGGCTTCCCTGCCGCAGGGGCAACGATGACCTATGACGAGGCAGTGACGACGTCTCGGGCTCCGCTGCAGGCCGTGCCGAGGGATCGCGAGCTCGTGCGCTTTGCCATCCTCGCCGCCAACAGCCACAACACCCAGCCGTGGATCTTCTCCGCTCGCGGCAACGAGATCGCGATTGCACCGGACTTCACGCGCCGCTGCCCGGCCGTCGATCCGGACGATCATCACCTCTTCGTCAGTCTCGGCTGCGCCGCCGAAAACCTCATCCTCGCCGCATCCACGCTGGGCTGGTGCGCCGATCCGGTCATTGACGGCGACCGGATCGTGATCGCGCTCGAGCAGGCCCCGCCGGCCGCATCGGCGTTGGCGGCCGCGATTCCGGTCAGGCAATGCACCCGCGCGGCGTTCGACGGCAGGCCGGCCGCAACCGAGACCTTGCGCCAGCTCGAAAGCGCCTGCCGCGAACCTGATGTCGCGGCCATCCTGATGACCGAGCGTGTCGCGATCGCCGGGGTCACCGACTATGTGCTCGAAGGCAACTCCGTGCAAATGCGCGACAAGGCCTTCATGCGCGAGCTCGTGAGCTGGATTCGCTTCAACGAGACGGAGGCGCTCGCGACCATGGACGGGTTGTTCTCGCCCGCCTCGGGAAACCCGTCTCTGCCGTCATGGCTGGCACGGCCGCTGCTGAAGTTCTTCTTCACGGAGCGCAGCGAAAACAAGAAGTACCGGGAACAGCTCGCCAGCTCTGCGGGCGTCGTCGTGCTCGCGGCCGATCGCAGCGATACATCGCACTGGATTGCGGTCGGCCGCGCCTGCCAGCGCTTCGGCTTGCAGGCGACCGCGCTCGGGCTCAAATATTCCTTCGTCAACCAGCCGGTCGAGGTGGCGGCGCTGAGGCCGCAATTCGCGGCCTCAATCGGACTGGGCGAGCGGCGTCCCGATATCGTGATGCGTTTCGGGTACGGCCCGGACCTGCCGAAATCGCAGCGGCGTCCGCCGGAGCTTGTGATGCGATCCTAACGCCGAAGGCCGCCCAGGACCGGCGACTCGCCGGGCAGCATGTTCGATCTGATATCGCTGTCCATGCGACCCGAGTCCTGCTGGATGAAACCGGCGCCGAACGACAGACTGAGGTTGGAGGTCGGTTTGAACTCGACGCCCGCAAATGCGCTGGTGCCGGGTACCGCGCCCGACGTCAGCGGCGCCACCGAGCTGCCGATGCCATTGCCATATTTCAACGTCTCGAAGCCGGCAAAGAACGTCACGGGCAAGCCGCCAGCTGTCTTGGTGGTGTAGCCGAACTGCGTGCTGTCATAGGAGAGCGCGCTGAAATTGCCGGCAAGTCCGCTCTGACTAAGCCCGGTCTGACTCTGCCCGGTCTGACTGAGCCCGCTCCAATTGAGGTTGCCGCGCTGGCTGCCGACGAAGAAGCCATTCGCAAAATTAGTGCGCCCGCCTGCGTCACCGGCATTGAAGCTTGGAAAATTGCCGTAAGGATCCGAGCTCTGGCCATCGCTGCCGCCAAAGCCAAACGGTCCGCCCGGTATGACATACCTCAGCGGTGCAACTTGCGCATCAACGGAGGTGCCGCCGAGCCAGAGCACGGCGAAGATAGCTGCAAGACCGCATGAAGTTGCAAGGCGGGACATTCAGGTAACCTTCGAAAACCTCGCAAATCATACCCTCCGGCGATGAGGAATGCCAGCAAGGCTGCGCCGGCATCGCCTCAGCCGGGTTCCGGGATACCCATGCCGAAGGTGAGCTGATTGCCATCGGCATCAACGATGTCGAAATCGCGCATGCCGTAATCGCGATCCTCCGGCTGGTTGATGGCCTGGCGCCACGGCCGGACAATTCGGCATAGAGCTGGTCGACGTCGCGGACGAAAATGCAGAGGCCGCCCTGCCCGGGCAATCGTTTCGTCCTGGCCGCTGCAAGCAGATGCAGAGCGACAACGTCGCGGCAGAGGCAGGCATAGGACAAGGGCGCACCATATTCGAAGGTGACCTCGAACCCGAGCACGTCGCGGTAATAGGCGAGGCTCGCGGCGATGTCGGAGACGACGAAAACGATGGCGGAGCCGGCCATCATGGGATGTTCGTCGGTCATCTGTCCTCTCCAAGTCGCGAGCAATCTCCCGCACGCAGCCTAGCATGCGCGCCCGAGGTCTTGCACGGGTCGCGCCGCAACGTAAGCTGGTCATGAAGCGGGCCCTCTTGCCGCTGACGATGCCGCATCTGACGGAACGGACTGACGATGTCTGGCGGCTGATCGGCGATGGGCCCTTGCGGCCGCCCGCGAAGTCTTGCGCAAGGTCGAGCGGCAGTTGAAGGTGCTGTCCGATGAAAGCATGGAGAACTCGGTGACATCTGACGATCCGGTTGTATACGAGCGTCTCGACGACATCGCCCGCATCACGCTGCGCCGCTCGCCCGTCAATGCGCTGAGCCTCGAGATGATCCGCGCAGTTGTTGCCGCCTTCCGCCGCGCTGCGGACGACGACGGCGCACGCGTGGTCGTGCTGGCGAGCGCAATTGCAAAACGTTTTTCGGCGGGCCTCGACCTCGACATCCTGCTTGGCAGATCCGGCGCCGAGATCCGGGAATTCCTCCAGGCGCTCTATATCGACCTTTACGATGCCCAGTACGGGCTCGGAAAGCCCTCGATCGCCGCGGTCGGCGGTGCGGCGCGGGGCGGCGGCATGACCATGGCGGTGTCCTGCGACGTGGTGCTGGCAGCCGAGAGCGCGACGTTCGGCTATCCCGAGATCGACGTCGGCGTCATTCCCGCGATCCACTACGCGCATCTGCCGCGCATCGTCGGACGACACCGCGCCTTCGAGCTGCTGTTCACCGGCCGGGTCTTCAGCGCCATGGAAGCACGCGATCTCGGCGTGGTGAATCGCGTCATCGCGGATGCGGAGCTCGAGGCCGAGGTCGCGAAGCTCGCTGCGCAGTTCACCGGCAAATCAGCCGCGGTGCTGCGCATGGGCCGCGCGGCCTTCATGCGCCAGATCGATCTCGACTATCGCCGCAGCATTGCAAGCGCCGTGGACGATTTCTGCAACGTCGCGACGTCGGATGAGGCGCAGGAGGGCTTGAGGGCGTTCGTGGAGAAGCGGACGCCGAAATGGTGAGGACAGCAGGCCCCGCGCGTGTCGGGGCGCCGCGCGTTCAGGCGGTCCTGTCGACGGAGGACGACGTGTCGGCCGGCGGATATTTCGTCACCGGCACCATGAAGGATTTCGTGCCGACCTGGTAGATGACCTTGCCGTTCTGCCCGTCATCGGTCGCGATTTGCGTCTGCCCGAACATGATGACGTTCTTGTAGACGTAGCCGGTGCCCTGGCGCGTGACGCCGTCGGTGGTGACGCTGACCTGCGCTTCCTTGCCATTGACCGCGAGCACCTTGAAGCTCGCGCTCTTGCCGTTGGCGCTGGAATAGCCGCCCCAGCTTCCCATGAGGCGGCTGTCGGAAGCCGGCGGGGCCTGCTTCTCGAGATTCGCGGTCTGCTTGCCGGCGCCCCCGAAGGAGAACAGCATCACCATGTTCTTGCCGTCCTTGGTGCCGACCGTGACCCCGCCAAAAGTGATAAGTGTGCCCTGAACCTCGGCAAAGCCGCGCTCGGTGTGCCCGTTATGGGTGTACTCGACCTGCGCCCGGGCGCCGCGGATGTTCACGACCTTGAAGCCGACGGGCTGGTTGTTGCCCACCCAATTGCCCTTCCAGTCGCCGACCAGAGCACTCTGGTGATACAGCCGCTCGTTGGCGGGCGAAATCTGGTTGGTGCTCGATGTGACGGTGGCCATTGGACTGCTCGGAGACAGGTCTGACAAACCCGCTTTCGTTCGCCTCAGCAGATGTCAGGGTGCTGGCTCGAAACGGACAGAAACCACGCGATTAGGGACACGCGCCGGTTAACGATCGATTAATTTCAACTGCCGGGTGCGGTGGGGCAAATGATCTCATCTTGGGTAGGCGCGGGCATCGTCCGGACAACCCGAGTTCTAGAAGGCGAGCCTCAACCCGCCGCGCCCGCCATAAACCACACTCGAGTCCGACGCCTTCAGGTAGTCGCCAGAGACGAAGAAGCTGGCCGCGCCTCGGCTGAGCTCGAGGCCGCCTCCGCCCAGAACACCCCAGATCGTGTCGGCGCCCGGCGTTGCGAACGGAATGGCCTGGCCGAGCAGCGTGGCGTTCACCGCCGCACCGCCCACCCGTTGCGCGCCGAGCACGCCAACGCGGAGGCTCCCGGTGATCACCGCAAAGTCGGCGCTACGGATCGTTCCCGATAATTTCAGCTCAGCGCGCTCCTCGAGCTCCGACAGCCGGCGTCCGCCCACCGTCAGACTCGCCGTCGAAGCGCTCTCGTTGTAGCCGCCGAGGTTGCCGGCGAGATAGCGGATGCGTCCCACCGGGGTCAGCCGCCACGTCGTGCCGCCCATCTCGCCCAGCTCGATGTGACGCCCGAGACCGAGTTCGGGGATCGCGTACAAGCCGGCGTAGTCGCCCAGGGCAGTCTCGATCCCGGTCGGCGCCAGATTGTTGCTGACCACGCGGGAGCTATGTCCTGACAAGCGGCCGAGCTGGATCATCATGTCGAGGAAGGTGTCGCCGAACGTGCCGCGGGCGAAGGCGCCGCCGAACGCGACATCCGAGCTGACGCCGTTGAGATTGAGATCCTCCGTGCTCCGCATGGCGCCCGCGCCGACGAACGCGCCGAGACGAAAGAACGGATTGGCCTGCCAGTCTCCGCCGATGAAACCGCCCTGGAAGCGATTGACGGTGTGGAGCAGCGGGCCTGTTGCCGATTGATCTCGCTCGCCGGCGAAGCCGCGCGCCCACATGCTCACTCCGCCGCCATAGACGGCCGTCGGCCCCTGCGGCGTCATCACCGCGGCGAAGGCCTCGCGCGCGCCCTGCGCCGGTCTGACCGCCGTGGCGTAGCTCATCGCCGGTCTCGCAGCGGGCGGAGGCGGCTCCGCCAGCGGCAGCGCCGACGTCACCGCCGCGGAGAACGCCAGGATGTTGCGGTTGGTCGCCGCGAAAGGCGTGGGATCGACCGTGACGGCCCGCGATCCCTGCACGATGTAAGGCCCCGCCGAGGTGACGGTCACGCCCGCGAGCGAGTTGAAAGTGTAATTGAAGTTGCCACCGCGGAAATCCACCCTATCGGCGCCGCCGCCGAGATCGATGCGGCCGATGATCCGGGAGCCGGCGAACGAAGTGAGCGTATCGGCCGCAGAACTTAAGGAAATCGCCAGGCTGCTGGTATTCGCCGCCGCTATCAGGCCGGCATTGCTGATATCGGCCCTCAACGCATAGATCGCCGAAGCGCCGGGATCGCTGACCGACACCGTGCCGGTGTTGAAGAGCGTGAGATCGACGGTTGTGATCGCAATGCCCCGCCCCGCGATCGTGCCGGAATTGTTGATCGCGGCGATCCCGGCATCGATCGCAACCGCGTTGGAGAGGATCGCGCCGGAATTGTCGATAGTCGCCGAGCTCACCGAAACGGCGGAGACGCTTCCCGAGACGGTGCCGCTATTGACGAGCTTGACGCCAGAAAACGAAGCGATGCCGTAGGAGCCGCCGGAAATGCTGCCGCTGTTGGTGATGTCGCCGGCCCCGACGAGGTTGATGGCCCGCAAATTCCCGACGATCGAGCCGGAGTTGACGATGGTCGCGCTCGCGGCACTGAGGCCGTCGGAATTGCCGCGCACCAAGCCTGAATTCGTCAGCTTCAGGCTGCCGCTGAGATCGATGCCGGGGCCGCCGGTGGCGGTGATGGAGCCGGAGTTGGCGATGGTGGCCGTGGCGCCGTGAACACCTGACGTCACGCCGCTGATCGATCCGGAATTGGCCAAGGTGAGGGCCGTAACATCGATCGCCGCCGCGGTGGCCGCGGCGATCGAGCCCGAATTGGTGATGGCGGCGGTCGGTGCGAAGATCGCCGTCGTCTGCCCGCTGATCACGCCCGAATTGACCAGCGCGAGGTTGACGAATGCATCGATGGCGGTGCCGCCGGTGCCGCTGATCGTGCCCGAATTGACGATGTTGCCAACGTTGGTGAAGATGCCGAACTGGCCCGAAACGCTGCCGGAATTGTCGAGGTTCAAGGTGAAGCCGGAGGTCCCGATGCCGATGCTGGCGCCACTGATCGTGCCGCGATTGGCGATCGTTGCGCCCGCGGAATCGACGGCGGTGCCGCCGGACAGGATCGTGCCGCTATTGTCGATCGTCGCGCCGTTCACCGACAAGGCGGCATTGTCGCCATACACCAATCCGCGGTTCGCGAGCTTGACGGTGGAAAACGAGAGAATGCCGTAATTGCCGGAAATGTTGCCGCTGTTGGTGATGTCGCCAAAGCCGCTCAGGCTGATCGCCTGGCCGGACGTGCCGACGATCAAGCCGGAATTGGCAATGGTCGCAGTCGCCGCGTGGACACCGTTCTGGCTGCCTTGCACGGATCCCGAATTGGTCAACGTCAGGCTGCCGCTGAGATCGATGGCGGTGCCTCCGCTCGCGAAGATCAGGGCGGAATTGGTGATCGTGGCCGTGGCGCCGAGAACGCCGGACGTGACGCCGCTCACCGTGCCGCGATTCAGCAGGCTCCCGGTATTGAAGGTGATGCTCGCGGCACCCGCCGTGACCGTGGCGCCGGTGTCCACGGTGACGTTCAGATTGGTGAAGCCGGCACCGCCGTAGCCGCCCGCCGTCGCGCCAGTGCAGACGGCCGACACATCGTTTCCGGCCGCGGGCGTGCATGCGGCTTCGGCCCGTGCCGTCAGCAGCATCGAGACGGAAGCGCAGGCGGCGGCGATCGCCACGCAGCGTGCTGCTACGGCGCCAATTTTCGAAGCCATGTGTGCTGGGAATGATGCGGCAATTGCGTGTGCGAGATGGGAAACGAAGAGAAACGAACACTCAACTCTTAGGTTGCTTTGCAACGGCCGGCAATCGAGTTGGAACCGGGTCGAACGCGGCTCGCCCGGGTTGTGGCTAATCCGCCACAAAGCCGACTGCGACGCTACCGTCATCGCGATCGTCGCCACGAGACGGCAGCGAGCATTGGCGACGTAGCACGCCGCTCAGCGCCCCCAGCGGTCCGACCAGATCTTCTCGCCGATCAGGCAGTTGACGCGCGGCTCCTTGTCGGCGACGGGCATCACGGGGCGCTCCGGCGTGCGGCCGGCGACCTCCATCAGCAGCTTGGTGCGGATCGCCTCCTTGAACTTGTCGCGGTCCTTGATCGTGATGACGAAGGAGCCCGGACCGCCGATGACGCAGTCCTCGTAGTAGAAATCGAGATTGTCGATATCCATGGTCGAATAGGACGGCTCCTTGACCATGATCGGCAGGCCGTTGATCACGACGCCCTTCTCCAGCGCGGCGTCGCGCGCCACCGTGACCGGACCGCCATTGTTGTTGGGGCCGTCGCCGGAAATGTCGATCACACGGCGCAGGCCCCGATAGGGATCCTCGTCGAACAGCGGCATCGCGAACGTGATCGCACCGGAGATCGAGGTGCGCGAGGCGCGCCGGATCGGCGTCTTCATGATCTCGGCGGCGACTGCATCCGCCGTCTCCGGGCCGTCGATCAGCCGCCAGGGAATGATGATCTTCTGGTCGCTCGAGGCGGCCCACTCGAAATAGGTCACCGCGATCCGGCCGTTCGGTCCGAGCTTCAGCGCCTGAAGAAATTCCTTCGACTGGATCGCCTGCGCATAGCCTTCGCGCTGGATCGCGAGTTCGTCCATGTCCATGGAGTAGGACACGTCGACCGCGAGGATCAGCTCGACGTCGACCGTCTGCGCGTCCCTGTCGGCCGCAAACCGCTGCGGCTGGTTCTTTGGCGGTTCAAATTTTGGTCCTGGTGCCGCGATGCCCGCGACGTCCCCTCCGGCAAACATGCCGGCAACCAGCACAGCCCCGATCGAGAACAGCAAACGCATCGCAGTCTCCCGTCGTATGACGCGATGGTGACATGCAATCGCCGAGCCGCAAAGGGCGAAGATCGCTTGCGCTTCACATTCGAGTTAGGAAGCTGCGGGTCGGGACTGTGCACGCCCTTGCGCGAAGCTGCCGCCGTGTTGCCGCGCTCGCGCCGCTGGAACGCGCCAGATTGCTCGCATCATCGGGGCCCGCGTTGCGCAAAGCCGGAACGACGAGCCGCGGGACAGAGCGCCCCACCTACTTGTCCGGCCCGATTTCCATGCTAGGTTGGCCATACAGATGGGGATGGAGTCCCCCGATAACCGCCCGCCGGTCGATGACCGTGGTGGGCTGATGACTCCTGCTTGAGGAGGGGCAAACTTTGGGCCTCTGCCTTCGGCGGGAGCATGGACAAACCCGCCGATGGCGGGTTTTTTGTTGTCTGGCGACGAAAGCCGGGAGAAGGCGAAGACGTGACGACGACGACACCGAATGCTGCACGTAGCGCCCTACCCAGAGGGATCTGGGTGCTCGGCTTCGTCTCGATGCTGATGGACATCTCCTCCGAGATGATCCACGCGCTCCTGCCGGTCTATCTCGTCACCGTGCTCGGCGCTTCCACGCTCACCGTCGGCTTCATCGAGGGCATCGCGGAGGCGACGGCCTCGATCACCAAGATCTTTTCCGGCGCATTGTCCGACTGGCTCGGCCGGCGCAAGCTGCTCGCAGCGCTCGGCTACGGGCTCGCGGCCTTCACCAAACCGCTGTTCCCGCTTGCCCCCAGCGTCGGATGGCTGGTGGCGGCGCGCTTCATCGACCGCGTCGGCAAGGGCATTCGCGGCGCGCCGCGCGATGCGCTGATCGCCGATATCGCGCCTCGCGGCCTGCGCGGGGCGAGCTTTGGCCTGCGGCAATCGCTCGACACCATCGGCGCCTTCGTCGGACCGCTCGTGGCGATCGGCCTGATGTGGTGGACCGCTGACAATTTTACCGCGGTGTTCTGGGTGGCGGTGCTGCCGGCCTTCTTGTCGTTCGGCTTGATCGCGTTCGCGGTGAGCGAGCCGGAGCCGGATCCGAGCCGGGAGCCTGCAGGGAATCCGCTCAATCTCGCCGCGATGCGGCAGCTCGGCACGGTTTATTGGCGCGTCGTGGCCGTCGGCGTCGTCTTCACCCTCGCGCGCTTCAGCGAGGCTTTTTTGATCCTGCGGGCACAGAATATCGGGCTCAATGCGATGTGGGTGCCGGCGGTGCTGGTGCTGATGAACATCGTCTACGCGCTGTCGGCCTATCCGGCCGGCGTGCTCTCGGACCGGATCAACCGGACCGGCCTGCTCGCGCTCGGGCTCGTTTTCCTCGCGTGTGCCGATCTTGCGCTGGCGCTGCTGCCGAGCCTTGGCGGACTCGCACTCGGCGTCGCGCTGTGGGGGCTGCATATGGGACTGACGCAAGGCCTGCTCTCGGCCCTCGTCGCCGACGCCGCGCCGCCCAGCCTGCGCGGCACCGCGTTCGGCTATTTCAACCTGTTCACCGGCCTTGCCTTGCTGGCCGCGAGCGTGATCGCCGGCGCGCTGTGGGACGCCTATGGTCCGGCAGGAACGTTCTTTGCGGGGCTCGGCTTCGCGCTGGTCTCGCTCGTGGGACTATTGGCCGTCGGCAACGGTCTGGCAGCGGAGGACAAATGAGGATGAGAGGTCGTTCGTCGTGCTGAGCGGAGCAATCGCCATCATGGTCGGCAGCGTGCTCGGCGGCTGCGCACGCTATTTCGTTTCCGGCGTGATCGCGCGGCGGCTGGGCGAGACGTTTCCGTGGGGCACCATGACCATCAACGTCACCGGTGCCTTCCTGATCGGCATTTTCGGCGCGCTGGCGACCCATCCCGGCTCGGCCTTCGCCGCGCCCAATCCGTGGCTGTTCGCGGTGACGGGATTTCTCGGCTGCTACACCACGGTGTCCTCGTTCAGCCTGCAGACGCTGACGCTCGTGCGGAGCGGCGAACCGATGCATGCGCTCGGCAATGTCGTGTTCTCGGTCGGGCTCTGCCTTGCCGCCGTCAGCTGCGGCTTCCTCCTTGCGGACGGTCTGGGAGGCTAACGCGATGGCATTTGTCGAAGCGTTGGCCAGGCCGCGGCTTCACCTCGCCCCGCTTGCGGGGAGAGGTCGGAATCTCCGTGAAACGCAGATTCCGGGTGAGGGGGACTCTCCGCGAGTCCAACTGCCACCTCCCTCGTGGAGAGCCCCCCTCACCCCGACCCTCTCCCCGCGCGCGGGGAGAGGGAGAAGGGCTAGAGGCCGATGAACTCTCCCGCCGAGCGCTGGCGCACTGCGATGCTTTACGGCTGGGTTGCTGTCGGCAGCATCGTCGGCGGGCTGACGCGCTATCTCGTCGGGCTCGCGCTCGACACCGGGCCGGGCTTTCCCTTCGCGACGCTGTTCATCAACGCAACGGGCTCGCTGATCATCGGCTTCTACGCGACGTTGACCGGCCCCGACGGCCGTCTGCTGGCGCGGCCCGAGCACCGGCAATTCGTCATGACCGGGTTCTGCGGCGGCTACACCACCTTTTCGACCTTCAGCCTGGAGACCTTCCGCCTGTTCCACGGCGGCATGAGATACACCGCGCTCGCCTATATCGCGGCGTCGGTCATCTGCTGGCTGGTGTCGGTGTGGGCAGGCCATATGATGGCGAGCCGCTACAACCGCTTGACGAGGAACTGACCATGCAAATCCCCAATCAGGCAGTTTCGCTCCGGATCTTCATCGGCGAGAGCGACCATTTCGACGGCAAGCCGCTTTATGAAGCGATCGTGATGACCGCGCGCGAGCGGCACCTTGCCGGCGCCACCGTGCTGCGCGGCCCCATGGGCTTCGGCAAATCGAGCCGGCTGCATACGTCGAAGATCCTGCGGCTTTCTGAAGATTTACCGCTCTTGATCGAGATCGTCGACAGCGAGGACAACATCAACGCATTCCTGCCCATCCTGGATGGCATGATGTCGAGCGGGCTGATCACCTTGGAGAAGGTGCAGGTCCTGCAATATGGTGCGAAGGCCGCAGGCTGATCGCTGCGGCGGGGAACTCGAGCCCGCCGTGTCCGGGAGGCGGAATGAACAATACTGTCACCAAGCCGAAGACGCGGACCAGGACCAAGGTCGAGCGGCCGAAGCTGCACAAGGTCATCCTGATCAACGACGACTACACGCCGCGCGAATTCGTCACCATGATCCTGAAGGCCGAATTCCGCATGACCGAGGATCAGGCCTACAAGGTGATGATCACCGCGCACAAGCTCGGCGCCTGCGTCGTCGCCGTGTTCACCAGGGACGTCGCCGAGACCAAGGCCACCCGCGCCACCGACGCCGGCCGCGCCAAGGGCTATCCGCTGCTGTTCACGACGGAGCCGGAGGAGTAGCGGCGCTATCTGCCCGCTTCGGGTCAATTTTAGCGATCCGCGCTACCGCAGGTTCAATCTCCTGTGTCACCACAACGCGATGACAGTCGCACTGCGCAAACAGCTCGCGCTCGAGCCCGCCCGCCCCGAAACCTCGTTCGGTCCGTTCAAGCTCCTGCATGCCCTGCCCTGGCTGATCCTGGCGGCTGCAATGCGGGTGATCGCGTTCGGCGGCGGCGCCGTGGCACTGCCGGCCATCATCGTTTCCGACATTTCGGTGCTGCTGGCGTTCTTTGCGACGGCACGACAATCGATCGAGGCGGCCGGCGGCCAATCCTCGCTCGGCACGCTGACATTGGGCGACCAGTTCAAGCTCTCCTTCTCGATCCTGTGGCGGATCATGCTCGTGATGATCGCTGCGGCGCTCAGCGCCGCAGCGATCGGCTATGAGGCTTCGTATCATCTGATGGCAGGCCTCGACGGCATGGCATTCGACCAGTTCACCCATCCCGGTCGATTCTGGAGCGCATGGATCGCCGCACTCGTGCTGCTCATGATCGTCCGTGCCGAGCGCGACGACGGCAAGGTCGCCCTGTTTGCCGCCATAGGCGAATTCGCGCGGCGCGGACTGTGGCTCGGCGCCGCCGTCATCGTCCTCGGCAGCGTCAACGTCGCCCTCGCCTATGGACAGGAAACGGTGCGCAGCGCGATTTGGAATTTCTGGCAGACCTCGTCGGCGACCCAGTTCAGCAAGAACCTGATCTATTTCGTCTTCATCTTCAGCTTTGCCATGCTGCGGCTGTGGATCACTCTGACGATCCTGACGCTTGGGCTGAGGCAGTCGTATGTGCGCGCTGATTAGTTCCGCCGACGGTGCCGTCCGCTAGGCCATCACAACCGGTGTCTCCTCGCCGAGCCCGTACACGCGCTGCGCCTTGGAAAACCCCGCGATCGGAAACTCGCCGAGCTCGCGCCAGTCGTGGCGGCAGACATTGGCAAAACCTTCCGAGGCAACGACCGTCCGCCCCAGGCGGCCCGTGATCTTCTCGAGCCTTGCGGCAAGGTTCACGGCGGGACCAATGCAGGTGAAGTCGAGGCGGTTGCCGGCGCCGATATTGCCGTAGAGGATGTTGCCGACGTGCAGCGCGACGCCGAAGCGGAAGCGCTCGACGGCCTCGCCAACCGGAAAGGCCAGCGCCTCGACGCTGGCGCGGGACTCGCGCGCCGCTTCCAGCACGCGCGTGCAGACATGGGCGGCATCGCCGACATATTCGTCGATCGGGAACACAGCGAGCAGGCCGTCGCCCATGAATTTCAGCACTTCGCCGCCATGGCCGCGGATCGCAGTGACCTGACAGTCGAAATAGTGATTGAGGATCTCGACCACGGTCTCGGCCGGCAGCCGGTCCGACAGCGCGGTGAAGCCGCGCAGATCCGACAGCCAGATCGCGGCCTGCATGGTGTCGTTGTGACCGCGGCGGATCTGGCCGCCGAGGATGCGCGCGCCGGCGCGGTTGCCGACATAGGTGTCGAGCAGCATCTCGGCGGTGCGGCGCAGGCTGATGATCTCGCTGACGCGCGCCAGCGGCGTCACGATAGAGCGGATCGCCGCGATGTGGTCGTCAGTGAAGCCGCCGGGATGCCGTGTCACCCAGCTCGTCGCGTGGACCGAGCCGTCGAGAAACGGCATCGGCACCGCGATGTAGTCGGTCGCTCCTTCGGCGCGCAGGTCGTCGAGGATCGGAAACCGCTTGTTGTCGGGATCGCCGATGCGCCCCCTGACCTCGATCCCCTGCTCGAACACGATGCGGAGCGGGCTCGCGGCGAATTCGGGCGTGTCGAGGATCTCGAAATCGACGGTGCCGATCTCGACCTCCTCGCCCTGCCGCCAGATGAAGTTGCGGCCGAAGATCTCCGGATGCAGCGTGCGGATGAAGATGCCGAACCGCCAGATTGGCAGGCCGGCTTCGACCAGATGCTCGCAGACGTCCGCGATCATCTCGGCCGGGGTGCCTGACGACCGCGCGCCGTCGATCAGCCAGTTGGTGATGCGCTGGAGCTCGGAGCTTTGCATGCCCGCATTTGCGGACGAAGTTGTAGCGCCGTCAAGCTGCGCGGTGGGCTAGTACCGCGACATCAACGCCCCACCTGCCCGCGATCGCGCAAAAAGTGGTCGGCGAGCACGCAGGCCATCATGGCTTCGCCGACGGGGACGGCGCGGATGCCGACGCAGGGGTCGTGGCGGCCCTTGGTGAAGATTTCGGTGTCCGCGCCCTTGCGATCGACGGTCCGGCGCGGCTGCAGGATCGAGGAGGTCGGCTTCACCGCGAAACGCACCACCACCGGCTGCCCCGTGGATATGCCGCCCAGCACGCCGCCGGCATGGTTGGACAAAAAGCGCGTGCCGTCATTGCCGGTGCGCATCTCGTCGGCATTCTCCTCGCCGGTCAGCTCGGCGGCGCCGAAACCGGCGCCGATCTCGACACCCTTCACCGCGTTGATGGTCATCATCGCGCCCGCCAGATCGGAATCGAGCTTGGCGTAGATCGGCGCGCCAAGGCCGGCCGGCACGCCTTCAGCGACCACCTCGATCACCGCGCCGATCGAGGAGCCGCTCTTGCGGATGCCGTCGAGATAGGTCTCGAAGAACGCGGCCTTGTCCTTGTCCGGGCAGAAGAACGGATTTTTGGCGATCTCGTCCCAGTCCCACTTCGCACGGTCGATCTTGTGCGGGCCGATCTGCACCAGCGCGCCGCGCACCTTCACGTCGGGCAGCACCTTGCGCGCGATGGCACCGGCGGCAACGCGCGTCGCGGTCTCGCGCGCCGAGGAGCGGCCGCCGCCGCGATAATCGCGCAGGCCGTATTTGGCCTCATAGGTGAAGTCGGCGTGACCGGGCCGAAACTTGTCCTTGATCTCGGAATAGTCCTTGGAGCGCTGGTCGGTGTTCTCGATCAGGAGCCCGATCGGCGTGCCGGTCGTCACCTGCACGCCGGTCTCCGGATGCGTCATCACGCCGGAGAGGATCTTGACCTGGTCCGGCTCCTGGCGCTGGGTGGTGAAGCGCGACTGGCCCGGCCGGCGGCGATCGAGGTCCTGCTGGATGTCGGCCTCGGTGAGCGGGATCATGGGCGGACAGCCGTCGACCACGCAGCCGATTGCCACCCCATGGCTCTCGCCGAAAGTGGTGACGCGGAACATGTGGCCGAAGGTGTTGAAGGACATCGCTGCTCGCTGGCTCGGTTCCGGCGTGTGGTAACGCGCCCTCGATGGAGGGTCAAATGCGTACCACATTCGTCATGGCCGGGCTTGTCCCGGCCATCCACGTTCTAGCTGCCGCGAGCGCGAAAGTCCGTGGATGCCCGGGACAAGCCCGGGCATGACGGCGGAGATTGGGGCGGCACCGTTAGCTATGCTTCTCCAGCCGGCCGTCGCGGAACACGTAGACGGCGCCCTGCTCGATATAGAGCTCGGCGGCACTGACGGGGGTCTCCAGGCCGAGCGACACCATCAGGGCCCGGCAGGTCCCGCCATGGGCGACCGCGACGATGTCGGTCCGCAGCTGGTCGTACCAGGCGCGAACGCGGACCTGCACGTCGGCATAGGTCTCCCCGCCGTCGGGGCCGACCGTCCATTTGTCGGCGAGGCGTCTGGCATAGACGCCGGGATCCTTCGCCTCGCTCTCGGCCAACGTCAGACCTTCCCAGACGCCATAGCCGATCTCGCGCAGGCGATCGTCGAGCGCGTAATTCGCCACCGGCAGCTCTAACTTGGCGCGCGCGAGTTCCATGGTCTGGCGCGCACGGCCGAGCGGGCTCGACACATAGGGTAACGCCGCCTTGTCGCGGCCCTCGCGCTTGAACAGATCGGCGAGAATGCTGCCGGCCTGCACGGCCTGACCGCGTCCACGCGCGTTCAGCGGAACGTCCTTGGTGCCCTGAAGCCTCCCGAGCGCATTCCACTCGGTCTCACCATGGCGAAGGTAATAGATCGTGGGCACGGGCATTCCGGATTTGAGGCTAGTCCTTGCCGCCGAACGAGATGTCCGGCGCGTCCGGGCGCTTCATGCCGAGCACGTGATAGCCGGAATCGACGTGATGCACTTCGCCGGTGACGCCGCGCGAGAGGTCGGAGAGGAAATACAACGCACTGCCGCCGACGTCCTCGGTCGACACGTTGCGCCGCATCGGCGCGTTGGCCTCGTTCCACTTCAGGATATAGCGGAAGTCGCCGATGCCGGACGCCGCGAGCGTCTTGATCGGACCTGCCGAGATCGCATTGACGCGGATGTTCTTCTCGCCGAGGTCGGCGGCGAGATAGCGCACGCTGGCCTCCAGCGCCGCCTTGGCGACGCCCATCACGTTGTAATGCGGCATCCACTTCTCGGCGCCGTAATAGCTGAGCGTGATCAGCGAGCCGCCGTCGGTCATCAGCTTCTCGGCGCGCTGCGCCACGGCCGTGAACGAGTAGCAGGAGATCAGCATCGACTTGGAGAAATTCTCCTGCGTGGTGTCGACGTAGCGGCCGTCGAGCTGCTCGCCATAGGCGATCGCGTGCACCAGGAAGTCGATCTTGCCCCATTTCTCCTTCAGGACCGCGAACGCGGCATCGATGGTCGCGGCATCCGTGACGTCGCAATGGCCGAGCACGAGACCATCGATCTCGGCGGCGAGCGGCTCGACGCGCTTCTTCAGCGCATCGCCCTGATAGGTAAAGGCGAGCTCGGCGCCGGCGGCGTGGCATGCCTTGGCGATGCCCCAGGCGATCGAGCGGTTGTTGGCAACGCCGAGGACCACTCCGCGCTTTCCTTGCATCAGACCCGAATTCTGCGCCATTTTTGAACGTCCCGTCGAACTCTTGGTGAGGTCTGGAGGTACACCAGCCCTCCCCTGCGGTACAGCCCTAATACGCCGCGTTAACGCTGTTTCGAGCGCCGGAATAGCCGTTCCGTTCGGGTGTTATGATCGCTATAGGCGCTCGCGCCTGATACCAGGACGTCAAGACCGCAATGAGTGCGTTTCGCCAGAGTGTGGAAGCCATGATCCCGGCGTTGCGCCGCTACGCCCGCGCGCTCACGCGCGACGCGGACGCGGCCGACGATCTGGTGCAGGACACGCTGGTGCGAGCACTGCGTTCGGAGCGATTGTTTCTCGGAGGCGACGTCAGGAGCTGGCTCTACACGATCCTGACCAACCTCAACAAGAACCGGCGGCGCTCGCTGGCGAGGCGGCCGCAGTTCATGCAGCTGACGGAGAACAATCCGGATGCCAGCGGCACCGAAGCCGAAGGGCGCGACATCGAGAGAGCACTGGCCACGCTCGTCGAGGAGCAACGCTCGGTGTTGCTCCTGGTCATGCTGGAAGGCATGAGCTACCGCGAGGTCGCCGACATCCAGGGCGTGCCGATCGGCACCGTGATGTCGCGCCTCGCCCGCGCCCGCGCCCACGTCAAGGCCTCGCTGGAGGGCGAGCGACCGACGCTCAGGCGGGTGAAATGATGGCAGGGTTGATGCATCGCGTGTCATCCGCCAGCAGCATGAAGATGAGCTACGCGACGTCGAGCTTTGAACGACATTTAAGGCCACAGAGCCAGAGACGATTGATATGAACGACCGCAATATCCCAGTGACCGAGGACGAACTGCACGCCTATGTCGACGGCGAGCTGCCGGCCGAGCGCCGCGCCGACGTCGAGGCCTGGCTCGCCGCCCATCCTGAAGAGGCCGAGCGCGTGCAGTCCTGGCGCGCCATGGCGGAGATGCTGCACGCCCGCTACGATGCCGTCGCCCAGGAGCCGGTGCCGGCCCGGCTGGAGCTCGAGCGGCTGGAACGCCGCCCGCGGCAATGGCTCTATGGCGCCGCGGCGGCGGTGCTGGTCGCCTTCGTCGCCGGCGGCGCCGCCGGCTGGGTCGGGCATGGCGCCGCCAATGCCCCCTCCACCTTCCGGAGCTTTACGGCGGACGCGCTCGACGCCCACCGCCTCTATGTCGTGGAGGTCCGCCACCCCGTCGAGGTCGGCGGCAATGAGCGCGACCACCTGCAGGCCTGGCTGACCCGGCGCTGCGGCTGGACCGTGTTCGCGCCGAACCTGGAGGCGAGCGGGCTGAAGCTCGTCGGCGGCCGGCTGTTGCCGGGACCGAACGGTCCGGCCTCGTTCCTGATGTATGAGGGCGCCTCGGGCGAGCGCTACACGATCTACACCGCCAAGACCGAGAATGGTGCGACGCAAATGCGCTACGCCAAAACGGACAAGGACGGCGCGTTGTTCTGGGCCGAGCGCGGCGTCGGCTACGTCGTCAGCGGCGGCGGTGATCGCGACCGGCTGACCCGAGTGGCGCAGGCGGTGTATGATCAGGCCGAGAAAAACGGCACCTAGACAGCCGCTCGAGGGCGGTGCCTAGATTCCGTCATTGAAAATTTGGAATGAAGACATCGGCGCGTCTCATTATCGCACCGGATGATCACGCGAAAATGAGCAGCGTTCGATCCGCCGATCGACGCGGGCGGCCTCGATTGGGGTTTTTGGTACCGCGCTGGTCCCCCTCTCGAGGCCGCACCTTTTTATCGGCTGCCCCGCCGGGCAACCGACACGTCTCGAACGTCAGCGTCGAAGCGCGAGCCGCGCTTCAGGCGTATGTTGAGCATCATCCTTTTGGGAAGAGAATGCTCCGATCGTCGGGATGACTCGGCTAGCGCCCTAGCCGAGCCCGCTACGTGGATTGTAGGGGTGTTGGTCCCGCCACTTCTCCATCAATGCTTCAAGCTCGGCGTCGTTCCCGTCCGGTAGCATAATCCTGATGGTGACGAAGAGATCCCCGGTTCCGCCAGATTTCGGCAATCCCTTACCTTTGAGGCGGAAGGTCCGGCCACTGGAGGTATTTTTCGGAACCGAAAGCTCCACGGCATTGCCGAGGGTGGGCACGCGGACCTTGGCTCCGAGCACCGCCTCGTAGAGCGTCACCGGCAGATCGATCCGCAAGTCGGCGCCCTCGACCTTGAAGTGGGCGTGCGGCGCGATGTTGATGGTGATCAGGAGATCGCCGGGCGGATGGCCCTGCGCGGACTCGCCCTGTCCCCGGAGCCGGATCTGCTGGCCCTCAGTGACGCCGGCCGGAATCTTGACGTTGAGCTCCTTGCCTGTCGGCAGCCGGACGCGCTTCTCGCCGCCCTTGACCGACTCTTCCAGCGAGACGGACATGGCGACATTCACGTCGAGATCGAGCCCGACGCCGCCGGTGTCGAATTCGAACTGCCCGGCGCCGCCGGCCCCAGGCCGGGCGCCGCGCATCCCGCCGCCGAACATGCTGTTGAGGATATCCTCGAACGCGCCGCCGCCCTGGCCGGGACCGCCGCCGGAGCGGAACGTATAGCTTTCGAACCCGCCGGGGCCGGCGCGGCCGCGCGGCCCGCCACCGCCCGGAAAACCCTGGAAGCGCGGCTTGCCGTCGGCGTCGATCTCGCCGCGGTCGAACTGCTTGCGCTTGTCCTCGTCGCCGATGATCTCGTTCGCCGAGTTGATCTCGGAGAAGCGTTCGGCGGCCTTGGGGTCGTCCTTGTTGCTGTCGGGATGATGCTTCTTGGCAAGCTTGCGATAGGCGCTCTTGATCGCGGCAGCGCTGGCGCTCCGCGGCACCCCCAAGACCTCATAGGGGTCGCGCATCCGTCACGTCTCCTTCAAGAAATCGAATTGTTCAAAGGGCTCCCCGCCCCACCTGCAATCCATGTGGGGAGAGAGTGGCATTTTTGCAACTAGGGGCGCGCGCCGAATCCTAGCTCCGCCACGGCTTTAGCGTATGAATCTCCCAACGGCCACGGGTGCTTTGGCAGCCGGCGCCCTGGAGCCAGCTTTCGGTCGCCCCGTTGACGTAGCTCGCCAGGAAATCGCGGCATTTGCGGCCGTCCTCGGCGGCATAGGACTGCGCGATCGGCGTCACCGAACCGCGCGCGCCGGTCTCCGGATTCTCCCAATGCTGGCTGGAATCCCTGTCGCCCTTGCTAAGGACGTCGGAGGCGGCGTTGCGGGCGAAGGCGAGATCGGTCTCGGTCGGCGGGGCGTCCTTCGCCGGCCGCGCGATCGAACCGGTGAGGTCGCTGTCGTCGGCCCTGGCGTAGGCACTCTTGTCATTGCGGGAAAAGCTGCATCCTCCGGCACCGAGCCCGATGAGAATGATCGTCATGACAAAGCCGGACGGCCGGATCGCCGATAGGCCAACGGGTCCCCATGCCCTATATAGGGCGGTAGCGGACGACAACGCGTTTTGGGCCGCGGGACGCAACTCGGACTCCAGACATGACCGACACGACCTCGATGAAACACCAGACACCCTTAACATCCGGTGATTTCACCGCCGCCGACGAGCCATTTGCGCTGTTCGAGGCCTGGCTGAACGAGGCGATCAAGAGCGAGCCGAACGATCCGAACGCCATGGCGCTCGCAACCGTCGACCCCGACGGCTTGCCTGACGTGCGCATGGTGCTGATGAAAGGCTTCGATACCGAGGGTTTTGTCTTCTACAGCCACATCGCCAGCCAGAAGGGCCGCGAACTCGCCTCAAATCCTAAGGCAGCGTTACTTTTTCACTGGAAGTCGCTGCGCCGTCAGGTCCGCATCCGCGGCAACGTGACGCCGGTGACCGAGGCCGAGGCCGACGCCTATTTCGCCACCCGACCCAAGCAGGCCCAGATCGGCGCCTGGGCGAGCAAGCAGTCGCAGGAGCTGGAAAGCCGCTTCGCCTTCGAACAAGCCATCGCGAAAGTCGCGGCCAGATACGTCATCGGCGAAGTGCCGCGGCCGCCGGGCTGGAGCGGCTGGCGCATCACGCCCTCGCGGATCGAGTTCTGGCACGACCGCCCGTTCCGCTTGCACGACCGCATCGAATTTCGCCGTGACGCGGCGGGCCAGAAGTGGTCCAAGACGCGGATGTACCCCTAAGCTTTAGGCCGACCTGAAAGATGTCCATGCCGCATTCGTCCAATGCGCCGCGCCGCACACTGCTCCTGACCGGAGCCAGCCGCGGCATCGGCCATGCCACCGTGATCCGCTTCTCCTCGGCGGGCTGGCGCGTCATCACCTGCTCGCGGCATCCGTTTCCGGAGGACTGCCCGTGGGACGCGGGGCCCGAGGACCACATCCAGGTCGACCTCGCCAACCCCGCGGATACCACGCGCGCGATTTCCGACATCCGCAACCGGCTCGAAGGCGGCACGCTGCATGCGCTGGTCAACAATGCCGCGATCTCGCCGAAGGGCGCGGGCGGCTCCAGGCTCGGCTCGGTCGACACCGATCTCGACACCTGGACGCACGTCTTCCATGTCAACTTCTTCGCGCCGATCATGATGGCGCGCGGGCTGATCGAGGAATTGAAGGCGGCCAAGGGCTCGGTCGTGAACGTCACCTCGATCGCGGGCTCGCGCGTGCACCCGTTTGCGGGCGCCGCCTACGCCACGTCGAAGGCCGCGCTCGCATCGCTGACGCGCGAGATGGCCTCCGATTTCGGCCGCGTCGGCGTGCGCGTCAACGCCATCGCACCGGGCGAGATCGACACCTCGATCCTGTCGCCCGGCACCGAGAAGATCGTCGAGCAGCAGATCCCGATGCACCGGCTCGGCACGCCCGACGAAGTGGCCAAGATCATCTACGTGCTGTGCACGGACACCTCGTCCTACGTCAACGGCGCCGAGATCCACATCAACGGCGGCCAGCACGTGTAGTCCGTTCGCGTCATTGCAGTGACGCAACAAGGGCGACAACCTCGCTCTCTCGTGTCCCGGACGCGTTGCGGCACGCAGTGACGCTGCGCAGAGCCGGGATCCAGGGGCGGCTCGGCACGCGGCGAGGTGGGCCCCGACTCTGCAGCGCACCGTCCACCCGGACGATGCTTCGCATCGCCGGGATGACGCTGCGCTGCGTCCGGGGCACGAGAACGGAGTGTGGCGCACATTGCGATGCTCCAGTGCACATCCCAGCGGCGGTGCCCGTAGGGCAAAGGCGCATGGCGCCGTGCCCACGAATTTAACCAATACGGGAGAGTGGTGGGCACGCTGCGCTTTGCCCACCCTACGACATCGAGATTGTGGCACGCAGCTCAAGTAGCAGACACGGCATCGCGGCCTCGCGGCGCAATTCGCCCGAGCTTTGCCTGGTCTCGCTACCCTCTAAATCCAAGAGGGCGCAGGGAAGGCCGGGTGCCCAGCTCGCACCCGCGGTCTGCTGCGCAATAGGCACACGCAGAAGAACCGCACAGCAGCATACAGGTGTGGCCAATCACTCGGCCTTCCCTGCGCAGTGGCTGGACGGCTTATGCCGTGATCTCCCGGGAGCCGACCATTCCTTCTGGCCTCCCTCGCCCCGCGAATTGATGATGCAGTCTGCCCGGTTGGGCTCGCTCGCACCTTCGCAGGACTTGACCGTAGCAACGACGGCCAGGACCACACGGTTTTGCCGTACGCACGGCCCGCCATTTCGCCGCAGTTTTCCCGAGCCCTGTCGACAAAGCTGGAAACTTACAGACGAGACGAAGCCTGACAGCGCCGCTCGTCGCACGAAGCCTCGGGCTCACAGGGACACCCCGCCCTGCCCGCGCCTCTCGTGCCGACGCTGCCGCGTCCACCGCAAGCCCGGCTCGCGATGCGTGACGACACATGATCGCCCCTCTTGGTGAGCCGGGATGGGCAACACATACGCCGAAACCGAATTTCGGTAAAGTGGAATATTTTCGGCGACGAGGATTGACAGAGCGCGACACAGGTCCCGCTTTCGGCTGGATGGGCGGTTCAGTCGCTCTCCAGCGCACCCGCCAATCGGACGTCACAGCCGATTGCCCTGAAGAGAAAGGGAAGCAAGGCGATCCAGACAACGCCGCCGCAAGACCTGGATCGCCCTCGCCTTCCGTTCCTCAATCGATTCGAATCCGACGTGACCTGTCGCGCGGCCGCGGAGCGGCCGTGCTGAATGCGGTCGAGCAGTCGTCGTCGTTCTCACCGTCGAGCAGCGGAGCACCACAGTGCCGGCACATGCGTGCCGACATCGACGACGCCTTGCCGCTCGCCAGGACCTGACGATAGTTCGCCAGGTCGATGACGTTGCGGGGCGACGTTATGTGTTTTTCAACCATGGTTGTTCCTCGCGGCTACGCACTGCTTATCGCAGACAAGTTTCGCGCAAACGTTCAGCCCACCGCTCAAATTTTACCGGAGGAATTGCGGCACGGCGAACACATCACGGCGCGGCCTCAATCCCGATCTATTCTGCGACACGATTCACCGTGTCTGTACGACCGGCGTAAGGTCTCGGTAGCTATTTTCCGAGCGCGACGAGATCAGAGCCACTTCTTCCACTTGAAGAGCCAGTACGGAAGAATCGCGGCGACAAGCATCATCACCAGCGCCATCGGATAGCCGTGCGCCCATTCGAGTTCCGGCATCATCTTGAAGTTCATGCCGTAGATCGAGGCGATCAGCGTCGGCGGCATCAGCACGACGGCCATGACCGAGAACAGCTTGATGATGTTGTTCTGCTCGAGATTGACGACGCCGAGCATGGCATCGAGCACGAAGGTGATCTTGCTGGAGAGATAGGAGGCGTGGTCGGTCAGCGAGGAAACGTCACGCTGCATGGTCTTGAGCTGCTCGCGCATGTCCTTCGACCATTTCACGCCCTCCACCACCGCCGAAAGGAAGGTGACGACGCGGCCGATCGACACCAGGCTCTCGCGAACCTTCGAGGTCAGATCGCCTTTGCGGCCGATCGAGATCAGGATCTGGGAATACTGCTTGGCGTGACCGTGGCGCTCGCTCTCGGGCTCGAAGATGTCGTGGCTGACCTGGTCGATCTCGGCGCCGCAGCGCTCCAGGATGTCGGCGCAGCGGTCGATCACGGCGTCCAGCAGTTCCATCAGCACCATCTCGCCGGTAATGGAGGGCGTGCAGGAGCGGGCGAGCTTGGCCTCGACCAGGGCGAACGGCTTCGGCAGGTCGTAGCGCACCGTCACCAGGCGGTGGTCGCCGAGGATGAAGGTCACCGCCGTAGTCCGGGGCATGTCGGTATCGGAGTGGCACATCAGCGTCGCGGTCATGTAGCGGGCGCCGTTCTCGATATAGAGACGGCTGGAGATCTCGATCTCCTGCATGTCTTCCCGGGTCGGGATGGCGATGCCGGCGAGCCGCTCCACCGCCTTGTCCTCGGCCGCGCTCGGGTTGACGAGATCGATCCAGACCGCGCTTTCTGGCAACGCGGTAAGATCTTCGATGACAACCTTCTTCAGGACGGACTCTGAGGGAACAAACACCGAAAACATGCACGACTCCAGAGAACCTGCGACAGAATGACAGCCCTTAGCGCGATTCTGACAAGTTCACGATGACAACCACATTAACGGAGCGTTGGCATTTGTGGCGGTGCCATGGCTCAACTGTGGCACGGAATCGACAGTCCGGCCCCCTTTGGCCCAAAAATCTTCACGGGGCCGCAAAACTTGCGGCAGAAAAGCCACAGCTTGGGTCTCGCAGCGCGGGATAAGGCCTTCAGTGCTGGAATTGTGGCAGATTTCAACGATAATGGGATTAACGGAGTCGAGGAACTTGGGCGGTAAGCTCAGGCCTTCCGCACGGTATTGTTTTGATTGGAACCAAATCATGTCGTCGCTGAAAGTTAAGTTGGGAATTCTGGCCGCCGGCCTGATGCTGTCGGGCTGCATGCAGGCCACGCATTTCGAGGCGACCGACACCAAAGCCTTCAAGCCGAAGGACAAGGAACTGCTCGCCAAGGTTCGGTACGAGAACACCCCGGTTGCGGAGCCGTTCCGTCGCGCCATCGTCCAATACCACCGCAAGGAATCGCCCGGCTCGATCGTGGTCGATTCCGACAATCACTACCTCTATTACGTGCTGGATGGCGGCAAGGCGATCCGTTACGGCATCACCGTTGGCGAAGAGGCCATGGCCTGGTCGGGCATCGCCAAGGTGGGCAGCAAGACCGAGTGGCCGGCCTGGCACCCCACCCCCGGCGAAATTTCGCGCCTGGGCGTGCCGACCTATGTCGCACCCGGCCCGGACAATCCGATGGGCTCTCGCGCGATTTACCTCTATTCCGGCGGGAAAGACACGTTGTTCCGCATCCACGGCACCAACCAGCCGGAATATATCGGCGCCTCGATCTCGTCGGGCTGCATCCGCCTGACCAACGAGGACGCGATCGATCTCTATGACCGCGTCAAGCTCGGCACCCTCGTCGTGGTGCTCGAGCCGAAGCACGGCGATTCGCCCTACAATTCGCGGCTGGCGCTCGGCGGCAGCCAGACCGGCCAGGCGGGCAGCTACTGATCGCCTGCTGATCTCTGAGATCCAAAAGCGCCGGTTTCACCGGCGCTTTTTTGTTGCCGGCTTGCGCGGCTGGGACTTGCTGCCTTCGGCCGCCGGCTTTTTCGCAGGCGCCGCGGACTTCTGGACCGCCTCGTCGTCAGCTCCTTCCTTTTCTTCAGGCTTGGCCTCGGGCTTGACCTCGGGCTTGGCCGCGACCTCGCGCGGTGGCGCCTCCTCGGGGCGTTCCGCCGGCAGCAGCGGGGCGACCTGCGGCAGGGGATCCCAGACGTTCCACTGGCAGATCCGGTAGTCGTTGCGCCGCTGCGCCAAATCCAGATGGATATGGTCCTCATGGTACCAGTCCGAGCCCGGGCCGAGCACGGTGGAAAACCGCGCGCAGACCGAGTGCAGCACGCGCTCGCGCACCTCGCGCGACATGGTGCGGTCGGTGAGGCCGATCGACTGCCCATTGGCCAGCTTGATGCCGCGGACGTCGAGGGCGTTGGCCTTGCCGTGCTCAGACAGCAGCGCGCCGACGACGCGGTTGCGTCCGCGGCACTCGAACGAATCGAAATTGTCGAGTTCGCCAATGGTCGAGCCGAGGCTGGTGGCCAGCGGCGCCATGTCCTTGCGCAGCCAATCGGCGATCGCCGACGCCATGGTGCAGCGAAGGATCGCCGCCGGCTTGACCGTCACCTTGCGCTTGTCCGGCAGGACGACGGCTTCCAGCCGCACCAGATCCTCGCCGCCACAGGCGCCGGGGCCGCGGATATCCGGAATCGAGGGTGCGATCGCGATCTCCTCGGTCAGCGCGAGACGGCAGGCCGAGACCGGCTTCTGGGCCGGTACCGCAGCCTCGGCGGGCTTGTCGGCGCCGGGCTTGTCCGCCGAAGGCTTGCCGTCCGCCTCCGGCGGGGCCTCGTCCGATGCCTTGGGCGCCTCCTCGGGGCGCGGTCGCGGCAGCGGGATCCTGGCGGAATGAACCGCGGGGCGCGGCCGTGGTGCGGCGATACCGAAGATATCCAGCGGGGACGTATATTTTCGCGCCTCTGCCCTCTCGGCGAGCACGAGCGACAGCCCGAGCACAGCGGTAACCATTGCCGCGCCAGCGGACATATAGCCGCGACAAGACCATTTGCGGCGAAAGTCCGGCAGGCTAAAACTCATGACAATTCTTTGGCCCAACGCTGAGAGCGACAACGCGCCCAGCGACTTCTCGGAGGAACGTCGGAATGCTTGGTTTGATGCAAGATTGGCCCCTGCTCTGCCACCGGATCATCGAACACGCCGCCAAAATTCATGGCAAGCAGGAGGTGGTTACTCGCTCGGTCGAGGGACCGATCCATCGCACCAATTACGCCGAGATCCACAAGCGCGCGCTCAAGGTCTCGCAGATGCTGGAGCGCGACGGCATCAAGCTCGGCGACCGTGTCGCAACGATCGCCTGGAACACCTGGCGCCATCTCGAGGTGTGGTACGGCATCATGGGGATCGGCGCCATCTGCCATACCGTCAATCCCCGCCTTTTCCCCGAGCAGATCGCCTGGATCATCAACCATGCGCAGGACCGCATCGTGATGACCGATATCACCTTCGTTCCGGTCCTGGAGAAGATCGCCGACAAGCTGACGAGCGTGGAACGCTACGTCGTGCTCACCGACAAGGCGCACATGCCGCAGACGACGCTGAAGAATGTGGTCGCCTACGAGGACTGGATTGCGGAGGCCGACGGCAAATTCAAATGGAAGGACTTTGACGAGAACACGGCAGCGGCGATGTGTTACACGTCGGGCACGACCGGTGACCCGAAGGGTGTGCTGTATTCGCATCGCTCCAACGTGCTGCATGCGCTGATGGCCAACAATGTCGACGCGCTCGGCACCAGTGCGTCCGAGACGATGCTGCCGGTGGTTCCGCTGTTCCATGCCAATAGCTGGGGCATCGCCTTCTCCGCGCCCTCGCAGGGCACCAAGCTGGTCATGCCCGGCGCCAAGCTCGACGGCGCCTCGGTCTACGAGCTGCTCTCGACCGAGAAGGTGACGCACACCGCCGGCGTGCCCACCGTGTGGCTGATGCTGCTCCAGCACATGACCGCCAATAATCTCAAGCTGCCGGACCTGAAGATGGTGATCTGCGGCGGCTCGGCGATGCCGCGCTCGATGATCAAGGCCTTCCTCGACATGGGCTCGAACGTGCGTCACGCCTGGGGCATGACCGAGATGAGCCCGATCGGCAGCGTCGCGGCGCTGAAGCCACCGTTCCAGAACGCCACGGGGGATGCGCGGCTCGACGTGCTGCAGATGCAGGGCTATGCGCCCTTCGCGGTCGAGATGAAGATCACCGACGATGCCGGCAAGGAGCTGCCCTGGGACGGCAAGACCTTCGGCCGCCTCAAGGTCTCCGGCCCTGCCGTCGCCAAGGCCTATTACCGTGTCGAGAGCAGCATCCTCGACGAGGACGGCTTCTTCGATACCGGCGACGTCTCGACCATCGACGAGGACGGCTACATGCGGATCACCGACCGCTCCAAGGACGTGATCAAGTCCGGCGGCGAGTGGATCTCCTCGATCGACCTCGAAAACCTCGCGGTCGGTCATCCGGCCGTGGCGGAAGCCGCCGTGATCGGCGTGTTCCACCCCAAATGGGACGAGCGGCCGCTCCTGATCGTGCAGCTCAAGCAGGGTCAGCAGGCCACCCGCGAGGAGATCCTCAAATACATGGACGGCAAGATCGCCAAATGGTGGATGCCCGACGACGTCGCCTTCGTCGAAGGTATTCCGCACACCGCCACTGGCAAGATCCTGAAGACGGCGCTGCGCGACCAGTTCAAGGATTATCGCTTCCCGAACGCGGCGGCGTAAGCGCGCTCGGGGCCACCCTCCCCCGGAGGGTCCGGGACGAGCGGAGCTCGCCCGTGGGTCGGCTCACATGAAGCGAAGCGCAATGTGAGACGGGGTGGGGTGATCTCTCCACACGGTCACCGCCTCAAATGGAGACACTGTCACCCCACCCCGCTCGCGCTCCGCGCGATCGACCCTCCCCCTCCAGGGGAGGGTAAGTCCCTTGAATTTGCCCCCGCGCCGTGGTCTCAACGGCCCATCGTCGCGCCAGATCGGCCGGCATCGCCAACCCCGGCAGAGCTCACTCGATGGCCCGCAGGTTTTCCGCTCCCTATCAGTCGGAGCCCGTGTCCAGCCTCGCGAGCTGGGCGCGCAATCTGGCCGTGTTCGCGGTGGTGGCGGTGGTGGTCTCGATCATCATCGTCCGCTTCGATTTCCTGGAGCCGAAGCCGGCGCTCGCGACCTTCTTCGGCGGGCTCGCGATATCGGGCCTGTCGATCCTGTTCGGGCTCGCCGGCTTTGCCGCGATCTGGCAGAACGGCTCGCGCGGCATGGCGCGCATCCTGCTCGCTTTGCTCATCGACGGGGCGATCCTCGCCTATCCCGCCTATCTGGCCTTGCAATATCGCAAGCTGCCGGCGATCTACGACATCACCACCGACCCGATCGATCCGCCGCGTTTCGACGCGCTGGCGCGCCTGCGCACCGGCGAGGGCACCAACACCGCGGTCTATGCCGGGCTCTATTCCGCGGAGCAGCAGCGCCATTTCTACCCTGATATCGAGCCCGTCGAGCTCGAGATTTCCGTCGATCGCGCCTATGCGATCGCGCTGCAACTCGTCAACAAGCGCAAATGGATCGTCATCGACGAGCGCGCACCGCAGCCGCCGCGCCGCATCGGCCGTATCGAGGCGGTGGCGCGCACGCCGATCATGGGTTTTCGCGAGGACATTTCGATAAGGTTCGTGCCGGACGGCGATGATTCCCGCGTCGACATCCGCTCTGCCTCGCGCAATTTCGACAGTGATCTCGGCAGCAATGCCGCGCGCGTCAAGAAATTCATCGACGATCTCAACACCGCCGCCGATGCCGACGCGCTCAAGCCGGTGAAGAAGACGCCGGTGGCGCCACCGAAGGCGCCGGCAAAGACGGTGAAGAAATAGCCCCGCAGTCATTCCGGGGCGATGCGAAGCATCGAGCCCGGAATCCATCGGGCCGCAGCGTTGGTGGATGAATGGATTCCGGGTTCGCGCTGACGCGCGCCCCGGAATGACGAGCTAGGCCATCCGATACGTCCCGCCAATCACGGGATCGCCCTCGGTCGCGACCACGCCGCGGGCGACCAGATCTTCCAGGTGCGCCAGCACGGAATAGCCGGCGGCCGTCGTCAGCCTCGGATCGATCCCGATATAGATCGCGCGGACCATGGTCGGGATGTCGGTCTCGCCCTTGGCGAGGCGGTGCAGGATCGAGGCCTCGCGCGCCTTGCGATGACGGATCAGGAAGCGGACGAAGCGCTGGCCGTCGGGGATCTCGGGGCCATGGCCGGAGAAGTAGAGATCCTCCTCGCGTGCGGCGAGCCGGTCGAGCGAGTCCATGTAGTCGATCATCGAGCCGTCGGGCGGCGCCACGATCGAGGTCGACCAGCCCATCACGTGATCGCCGACGAAGTTGAACTTTCGCTCCGGCCAGGCGAATGCCAGATGATTGGCGGTGTGCCCCGGCGTCGCCACGGCCTCGAGCCGCCAACC
>NZ_AJQF01000417.1:0-7510 GCF_000261705.1 Bradyrhizobium genomosp. III
CGACCTTGACGTCCGGTGCAAAATCGCGGTCGGCGCCGGATTCCGGATTGTGCTTCTCGCTCTCGAAACGCGGGCGCGAGGCCCGGTGCGGGCCCTCGGCATAAACCGGCGCGCCGGTCGCCTGCTTGATCCGCGCGGTGTTCGGTGAATGGTCGCGATGGGTGTGGGTGACGAAGATATGGCTCACCGTCTCGCCGCGCACGGCATCGAGCAGCGCAGCCGCGTGGGCCGCATCGTCCGGACCGGGATCGATGATCGCGACATTGCCCTTGCCGACGATGTAGCTGACCGTGCCGGTGAAGGTGAACGGGCTCGGATTGTTGCAGAGCACGCGGCGCACGCCGGGTCGGACTTCCTCGACGATGCCGGCTTTGAGCGGAAAGTTGCGGTTGAACGGGACGTCGTCATTGTCGGACATGGCTTGCTCATACCTTGCTGACTTCGTCATGCCCGGCCTTGTGCCGGGCATCCACGTTCCTCGCGCGGCCTAAGACGTCGATGGCCGGGTCATCTCGCGCGAAGACGCGCTTCGCGCTTTTGCCCGGCCATGACGTCGAAGAGTTTCCTGCCGCGTAACCTTACGAGCTAGAAGAACGCCTGAATGCCCGTGATGGCGCGGCCCAGGATCAGCGCGTGGACGTCGTGGGTGCCCTCGTAGGTGTTGACCGTCTCGAGGTTATGGACGTGGCGCATCACATGGTACTCGATCGAGATGCCGTTGCCGCCGTGCATGTCGCGCGCGACACGGGCGATGTCGAGGGCCTTGCCGCAATTGTTGCGCTTCATGATCGAGATCATCTCGGGCGCGAACTTGCCCTCGTCCATCAGGCGGCCGACGCGAAGCGAGCCCTGCAGGCCGAGCGCGATCTCGGTCTCCATGTCGGCGAGCTTCTTCTGCACGAGCTGGGTCGCGGCGAGCGGCTTGCCGAACTGCTTGCGGTCGAGCGTGTACTGGCGCGCGCGATGCATGCAGTCCTCGGCCGCGCCGAGCGCGCCCCAGGAGATGCCGTAGCGGGCGCGGTTGAGGCAGCCGAACGGCCCCTTGAGGCCGGAGACGTTGGGCAGCAGCGCGTCTTCGGGAACCACGACGCCGTCCATCACGACCTCGCCGGTGATGGAGGCGCGAAGGGAGAGCTTGCCGCCGATCTTCGGCGCGGAGAGGCCCTTCATGCCCTTCTCCAGCACGAAGCCGCGGATCTGGTTGTCGTGCGCGGCCGATTTGGCCCAGACCACGAACACGTCGGCGATCGGCGCGTTGGAGATCCACATCTTGCTGCCCGTGAGGCGGTAGCCGTCCGCGACCTTCTCGGCGCGCGTCTTCATGCCGGCCGGATCGGAGCCGGCATCAGGCTCGGTCAGGCCGAAGCAGCCGACCCACTCGCCGCTGGCGAGCTTCGGCAGGTACTTCTTGCGCTGGTTCTCGTCGCCATAGGCGTAGATCGGATACATCACCAGCGAGGACTGCACCGAGTTCATCGAGCGATAGCCGGAATCGACCCGCTCGATCTCGCGCGCGACGAGGCCATAGGCGACGTAGCTCGCATTGGCGCAGCCATATTCCTCCGGCAGCGTAATGCCGATCAGGCCGAGCTCGCCCATTTCGTTGAAGATCTCGCGATCGGTCGTCTCTTCGAGATAGGCCTTGGAGACGCGCGGCAGCAGCTTGTCCTGGGCATAGGCGCGGGCAGTGTCTCGCACCATGCGCTCGTCTTCGGTGAGTTGCTCGTCGAGCAGGAACGGATCGTCCCATTGGAAAGAAGCCGCAGCCGGCTTGTCCTTGGCCTGAGGGCGCACGCTCATGAAACGTCCTTTCGTCTGGTTCCGTCAGAAATTGCCCGACAAACTAAAGCGCCGCGGCAACAAGTGCAATTGCATCCTGGTTCGGTCATTCCGGGTCGCGCAACGGCGCGAACCCAGCAACGGCGTCGTCAGCTCTCGAGCTGTTCGTTGGCGACGATCTCGATGCCGAAGCCCGACAGGCCCTTGTAGTCGTGCACCGAGGAGGTGAGATGCCGGATCGAGGTGACGCCGAGGTCGCGCAAGATCTGCGCGCCGACGCCGACCTCGCGCCACTGGCGGTTGCGGTCGGCCTCCGTCGCCGACTCGTCCGGCAGCGCCGCCACAGGGACACCGGCCGCGCCGTCGCGCAAGTAAACCAGCACCCCTCGGCCGGATTTCTTGAAATGCTCGAGCACGGCGGCCATGCGCTTGTGCCCGGTGAAGATGTCCTTGACGATGTTCGGCTTGTGAAAGCGCGTCAGCACGTTCTTGCCGTCGCCGACGCCGTTGTAGACGAAAGCGACGTGGGCGATGGAATCGAACGGCGAACGGTAGGCATAGCCTTGCAAGGGTCCGATCGGGCTTTCGGTGACGAAGGTCGAGACCCGCTCGATCAGCTTCTCGCGCGCCTGACGGTAGGCGATCATGTCCGCGATGGTGACGTGCTTGAGCTTGTGCTTGGCCGCGAACTGCGCGACCTGCTCGCCCTTCATCACGCTGCCGTCGTCGTTCATCAATTCGCTGATGACGCCGACGGGCGGCAGGCCGGAGAGCTTGCAGAGATCGACGGCGGCCTCGGTATGGCCCGAGCGCAGCAGCACGCCGCCATCCTTGGCGATCAGCGGGAAGATGTGGCCGGGCCGGGCGAAATCGTTGGCGCCGACATTGGGATTGGACAGCGCGCGGCAGCAGGAGGCGCGCTCCTCGGCGGAGATGCCGGTGCCGCCATCAGGCTTGTAGTCGATCGACACCGTGAAGGCGGTGGTGTGCGCGGAATCGTTGTGGGCCACCATCGGATCGAGCCGCAGGCGGCGCGCGTCCTCGGTCGTCACCGGCGCGCAGACGATGCCTGACGTATGGCGGATGATGAACGCCATCTTCTCGGCGGTGCAGAGCGAGGCGGCGACGATCAGATCGCCCTCACCCTCACGGTCCTCGTCGTCGGTGACGACCACGAGCTCACCCCGGGCAAAGGCCTGCAAGACTTCCTGAACGCTATCGGGCATGTCCCAATCTCTATCGGTTATGCCGGGAGGCTTAGCCGGACTTGAGCCGGGGCGCTAGTGTCCTGGACGCAACCGCATATTCCGGGCAGCGGGCCATCGGAGGCCAGCCTTGCACCCCAGCCTTGCACCGAAGATACCAGGGATATAGGCGCAGACGGCCGGAGCGGAAGGCGGCCGACGCCGTCAGGGCAGCACTTCGCGGCGTTCGCCGAGCCGCTGGTCGAGCTCGGCGCGCTTGTCGGCCAGAAGGCCGGCCTGCGCGGCCTCAATGACCGTGAACAGCTCATGAGCGTCGCTGAGCCGGGTCACGGTGACGTAGCTTGCGCCGGCCGCATAGAGCTCGTCCACGTCCGACAGGAGATCGGCCGTGGCCACGATCAGGGCGGTCGGATTGAGCGCGCGGACGTGGCGGACCAGCTTCTCGTTGCTGGCGCCCTTCAGCAGCGAATCCGGCACGCTGAGGATGATCATCTCGGACTTGCCGACGCCGGCATGGAGCAGCGTATCCGCGCTGCTGATGTCGCCATAGATCACGTGCAGGCCGCGCGACAGCAACGTCTGGTACACATTGGGGTTGAAATCGACCACGGTGATCTGCTCGAGCAGCACCGGCGTCTGCCGTTCGATCTCGGCCAGCAGCGCGCTCGCCGCACGGAAAAAACCGAGGATGACGATACGGCGGGCCTCGCCATGGCCGCCCTCGTGCCCCTCCTCGGCATGGCCGTTGCCGTGATCGAGGTCGCGCAGGCCGATCCGCTTCAGGGGGCCGATCGCCCAGCGGGTGATCTCGTCGCTGCGGCTCATCGCAAAGGTCGAGAGCACCGCGAGCACCACGAAGGCGAAGGAGGCGGCATTCGCCGTCTGCGCTGCGATATGGTGATCGGCGACGCCGGTCTGGATCACCACCAGCGAGAACTCGGAGATCTGCGCGAGGTTCAGCGCCGGCAACAGGCTGGCGCGCAAGCCCTGCTTCATCAGATAGAGCGGCGTGAAGGTGGTGACGAGGCGGCTCACCACCGTGAAAGCCGCGATCATCAGCGCCAGCCCGATCACGGAGAGGCCGGGGACGGGAATGGTCATGCCGAGTGCGACGAAGAACAGGGTGATGAAGAAGTCGCGCAGCGTGGTGACCTTGGCGGTGACGTCGAGCGCGTAGGGAAAGGTCGAGAGCGAGACGCCGGCGATCAGGGCGCCCATCTCGCGCGACAGCGACAGCCGCTCGGCGGTCTCGGCGACGAGAAAGCACCAGGCCAGCGCGCCGAGCAGGATCAGCTCGGGCCGCCGGGCGATCTGGTGGAACAGCCGCGGCAGCACGTAGCGGCTGACCAGCAGAGCTGCGGCGACCAGCACCGCGACACGGCCGATCGAGAGCAGGATGACGCTGGCCTGCAGATTGGCAAGGCTCGGCTGCACCGCCAGAAACAGGATGGCGAAGATGTCCTGGAGCACCAGCACGCCGAGCGTGATGCGTCCTGGCAGCGTGTCGAGCTCGCGTTTCTCGTAGAGCACCTTGACGATGATGACGGTGCTCGACAGCGCGCAGGCGACGCAGAGATAGACCGCATCGAAGTGCCCGCCCCCGAGTGACAGGCCGATGCCGACGAAGAACAGGACCCCGAGCAGGCAGCCGCCGAGGAGCTGGCCGCCCGCCGCGAACAGGATCACCTTTCCCGCCCGCACGATCTTCTTCAGATCGATCTCCAGGCCGATCATGAACAGCATGAAGATCAGGCCGAGCTCGGAGATGACGCCGATCGATTCCTGCGAATGGACCCAGCCCGCGCCGAATGGACCTATGCAAAAGCCGGCGATAAGATAGGCCAGAATGAGCGGCTGCCGGGAGAAATGGGCGAGCAGGCCCAGCATCCAGGCAAACAGAATACAGAGAGTGATGTCGCGAATGAGCTCATGCATGCCAAATTGGTCCGTTTTGCCGCACCCTAGAGGCGGGTTGCGGCGCGGCAAGCGAGCAATTCGTCACATGCGAAAAGGGCTGTTCGCAGCAATGCTGCTATGTCCCCTCGCCTTTGCCGTGCCCGCCGTCGCACAATCCAAGGTCAATATTGAACAGAACTTTGCCGATTCCCTCACCGCGCTGCCGAAGGAGGAACTCGCAATCTCCGGTGGTTTCTACGTGCCTGCCTATTCCAGCGTCGCAATGAGCCAGGGCAAGCTGCGCGTCGACTTCTCGGTGACCTTGAGTGTTCACAACGCCTCCGAGACCCAGCCGCTGGTGATCAAACGCATCGCTTATTTCGACACCGCAGGCAAGCAGGTCGAGAGTTATCTGAAGGCGCCGGTGGCCGTGAGGCCGCTGGCCACCGTCTCGATCTTCATTCCGACCGACGACGTGCGCGGCGGGACCGGGGCCAATTTCCTCGTCGACTGGGCCGCGACAGGCGAGATCGCCGAGCCCGTGGTCGAGGCCCTGATGGTTGGCGGCGTCGCCAATGCGCATTACGCTTTCATCAGCCAGGGCCGTCCGACTAGGACGGCCACAAAGAAGTGAGTCCGTCCGACCCGGACGGCTAGCAAGAAGTAAGGCCGTCCGACCCGGACGGCCGGCAAGACACAAGGCTGGCCGGCGCAACGCCGGCTGGCTCAACAAGAACAAAACGAGGAACGCCCATGACGTCCAGCTTCGATTTCGCACCCCTGTTTCCGGCAGGGCTGCCGGCCCCTTCTGCGCGCTGGACCGGCCTCGCCAAATACAGTTTTGTGGGCGGCAATAACGATTCCGAACAGGTGCCGCTCGACGAGTTGATCGAAGCGACCAACACGGTGCTGCGGCGAGAGGGCCGGTCGCTCGCCACTTACGGGCTGGCGCATGGGCCGCAGGGCTACCTGCCCTTGCGCGAATTCCTGGTGACCAAGCTCAAGCGCGATGCCGGCATCAACTGCACCGTCGACGATCTCCTGATCGTGTCCGGCTCGCTCCAGGCGCTCGACCTCGTCAACGCGACGCTGCTGACCCGCGGCGACACCGTGATCTTCGAGCAGGACAGCTATCAGGGCTCGCTGACCCGCCTGGCACGGCTCGGCGTCAATGTGGTCGGCGTCCCCCTCGACAAGGACGGCATGCGCATGGACGTGCTGGCCGCGACGCTGGCCGACCTGAAGAGCCGCGGGATCCGGCCGAAATACATCTACACCATTCCGACGGTGCAGAATCCGACCGGCAGCATCATGCCCGAGAGCCGCCGCACCGAGCTGGTACGGCTCGCGACCGAGTATGGCGTGCCGATCTTCGAGGACGATTGCTATGCCGATCTCGTCTGGTCGGGGCAGCGGCCGCCGGCGATTCATGCGATGAGCCCGAACGGCGGCGTGATTCATATCGGCTCGTTCTCCAAGTCGATCGCGCCGGCGCTGCGCGTCGGCTTCATCGTGGCGCCCTGGGAGGTGATGTCGCGGATGCTGGCGCTGAAGACGGATGCCGGCTCCGGCGCGCTGGAGCAGATGGTGCTCGCCGCCTATTGCAAGCCGCATTTCGCGAGCCACGTGCCGGCCCTGACCAAGGCGCTGCGCACCAAGCTCGACACGCTGATGGAGGCGCTGAACGAGCAGTTCGGGACGGCCGCCGAGTTCGAGGAGCCCAAGGGCGGCATCTTCCTCTGGGTGAAGCTGCCCGACCAGGTCGATACGCTGAAACTCTATCAGGCCGCTCTCACCGCCGGCGTCTCGATCAATCCGGGGCCGGAATGGTCGACCAACAAGAGCCATGCCAGCTCGCGCCTCAGGCTGTGTTTTGCGAGTCCGACGCACCAGCAGATCCGCGAGGGCGTCGCCGTGCTGGCCGAGGTCTGCCGCAAGGAATTCGGGGTGCCGGCCCGGAGTGCCAATGTTGAGAAGCGGGCCTGAGGCCGCGGCCTCACGCCTCGACGTGAAACTCCACGTTGACTTGGCCGCTCCCGGAGGACGGAAAATAGTCGCAGAGCTGCTCGGCGGCGCCGCGGTAGTCGTACCAGCCAAGCGCGGCGAACAGCATGATGGTGTCGGCCATGCCGCCTTCGCCGTTGCACTTGGTGGCGTAATCCGGAAGCATGTCGAGGAATTCGCGATAGCGGCGGCTCTGCCACAGCTCGAGCACGCGCAGATCGACCTGACGGTTGAACTCGCTGGCGACCGACGTCCAGGCCTCGGGGCCCAGCTTCTTGTTCGGCCAGAGCCGATGCGAGAGCGAACCGCTGGCGATGATTGCGACGCGTTCACCGGATTCATCGATCGCGCGGCGGGTCGCTTCACCGAGGATCCGGCTCTCCTCGAAGGAGGTGAATAGCGGCGAGGCGACCGAGACGACCTTCGCGAAGCCGTCCCGGTTCAGGTAGTGCATCGGCACGACGGTGCCGTATTCGAGCCCGAGGCTGGCCACCTGATGGGCGATCACGTTCAGGCCGGCGTCCCCGGCCCTATCAGCGATGGCTTCGGCCAGGCGCGTGTCGCCCGGCAAATCGTAGCGCAGATCCTGGATCATCTGCGGCGCCTCGTGGCTCGTGAACGAGCCG
>NZ_AJQF01000418.1:0-238 GCF_000261705.1 Bradyrhizobium genomosp. III
GGTAGCCGAAATTGGAGAGCCAGTGGGTATCGAACACCACAAAGCAGGTCACGCCGCGCTCCTTCGCCCGCCGGCCGAGCTCGCGCAAAGACCTGACCGCCGGCTCGCGCGCATCGCGTAACGGGCTGCCGGGTTGCTCCGACAGCATCAGCGATGGAACGTGGGTGACCTTGGCCGCGAGTACGAGTTGCCCCATGGCGGTCACCCCGAAGCGTCAGGCCGCCTGTGGCTGGGGGGG
>NZ_AJQF01000419.1:0-14592 GCF_000261705.1 Bradyrhizobium genomosp. III
CGAGACGTTGCCCTTGCCGGCCTCGATCTGGGCGATATAGCGCTCGGAAATCCCGGAACGGCGGGCCAGCTCGCGGCGCGACAGGTCGCAGCGCATGCGCGAGGACCGCAAGCGATCGCCCAGCTCGGTCAGAAACGCGGTCTCGGAATAAGGCGGCACGGCGCAGCTCCCCGGCAGCACTTCGCCCGCAAAATCCATGACTTGATTCAGCATTGGTCTATCCAGGTTCGCCTTCGGGAAGTGCCATCCTACGCCGGAAAAGACCGGCCTCATTGACGCGGATCAAATTCGCGAGCGATCGGCGGGCAGCCATGGACGGAAGCGGACGGGATGCTACACTTTGGAATTCTTCGAGGCGGGGTTCTTTCAGGACATGACGCGTTGTTTGAGCCGCTGGATCGCGGCTGCGATGCTGTGGGCGGCGATCACCTCCACGGCAGGTGCCGAGACACTGACCGCGACGGTCGAGCAATGGGGCCTGCTCGGCTCGTGGGCGGTCGATTGCGCGACCGGGCCCGACCGCGACAAGGGCGCGCTCCTGACTTACGAAATCCGGAAGGACGGCCGGGTGATGTACCGGCGCAATTTCGGCGAGGCCAGGGACGAGAACGAGGTGGTGTCGGCCAGGGTCAGCGCCGAGGGCCTGCTCAATGTGATGGTGTACTTCCCTTCGCTGCACCAGGCCCGTGAGTTCGGGCTGCTGCTGGCGAAGGACGGCAGCAGCCTGCGCGCGATCTACAATCGCAGCGAGCGCGGCGAGTACACGATCAGGGACGGCAAGTACGTCGCCACCGGCGCGCCGACGCCGGCGCAGCAACGCTGCGATTAGTCTCCTGAACAGCTGTTCAGAATTCTCCCGCGTTTCCTCCGGAACGTTCGCGCCAATGCGCGGTTTAAATGTGCATTCGATTGGAGGAGGACATCATGAAGAAGCTTGGTTATGTGGTTGCGGCCCTGGGTGCGCTCGTGATCGCGGCGCCGACGCTGGCGAACGCAGAGACGGTGGTGATCAAGCGCGGCGGCTACCACCACCATCATCACGGGCCGTACGGCGCTCGCGCCGAATTCCGCGGCCATCGCGATTACGGCTGGCATCGCGGCCATCATCGCGACAAGGTCGTGGTGATCAAGCGCAGCCATCGCCATCACAACTGGGACTAATGCAGAGCGCATATGGAAATGGCCCCTCACGGGGCCATTTCTCTTGCGCGCAGTCTTGTAGGGTGGGCAAAGCGACTTGTCCGCCATAGCTCGAGGAGCGACGGCGGAAGCGTGCCCACCGCTTCCGTAGTGATCAAGGAGAAGTGGTGGGCACGGCGCAAGGGCGCCTTTGCCCACCCTACGATTATTCTGCGTTCGCAGGGCGTGTTGACGAAGCTAATCCCACGCCGGCGCGAAGCCCGGATTGACGCAGCGGCGGTCCTTTGGCAGCGCCGCGATCTTGTTGCGGTCGGCATCGTCGAGCGTGATTTTCAGCGCATCGAGATTGGCTTGCTGGCTCTCCCGGCGCGAGGCCTTCGGAATCGCGGCGACGCCGTCCTGGTCGAGCAGCCATTTCAGCGCCACCTGCGCAGCGGTTGCGTTGTGCCTGGCGCCGATCTCGGCCAGCACCGGCTCCGAGGCAATGCGCCCTTGCGCGAGCGGACAATAGGCCACCAGCGGGATCGACTTCGCGGCGAGATAGGTCAGCACCTTCGATTGATCGAGCATTGCGTGATATTCGATCTGGTTGCAGGCGATCGGCGCCCTGATGTCCTCGACCACGGTCTTGAGCAGCGCCGTGGTGAAATTGGCAACGCCAATCGCCCGCGTGCGCCCCTCCTGCTTCAGCTTCATCAATGTCTCGAACACCGCACCCCAGTTCGCCGCCTTCGACGGCCAGTGCACGAGATAGAGATCGACATGATCGAGCCTGAGCTTGTTCAGGCTGGTATCGAAGGCGCGGCGGATCGCGTCGGGGCCGAGGTTCTCATGCCAGACCTTGGTCGTGACGTGCAGCTCGCCGCGCGGCAGGCGAGCCGCGGCAAGGGCAGCGCCGATGGATTCTTCGTTGGCGTACATCTCGGCGGTGTCGATGTGGCGATAGCCGATCGACAGCGCGCTCTCGACTGCGGCGCGGCAGGCATCGCCCTGCATGCGGAAGGTGCCGAGGCCGAGCTTGGGCATGCTGATGCCCTGGGTCTTCAGATTGTCCATGAACAGGCTCCTGACGTCGTTCAACCCGCTGGATGCACGCGGCGTTGCCGCGTGGGCAGACTCTTCGGTGATGGAAAAGAGGTGGCGGGAGTGAGGAGCATAGCCCGGCATGGGCAGCGCGGCCAATCAAGATCGGGTTAGCATTGCACGCACGATTCCTCTCAGACGTCATGCCCGGGACGAGCCCGGCCATGACAACTGGGCTCATAATCGCCCCGCCCCTCACGAATGCTGCGCCACCACGGCAGGTCGCGCCTGCGGCTGCGGTTCGAGATCGACCGACCAGAGGTCGCGATTGTCGACGTCTTTCAGCGTCACAGTCATCACGCCGCTGGCACCGTCGATGTCGACGCGGCCGAAGAATTGCAGTCCGAAACACGGCGCCAAATTCTCGCCCTGCGCCGCGCTACAGCCGTTCTGGTACATCGCGACCGGACCAAAGGTGTTGTCGAGCTCGCCCGGGCCCCAGGTGCCGGCGTGCAGCGGGCCGGAGACGAACTCCCAGAACGGCTCGAAGTCTTGAAACTGCGCCTTGCCGGGATCGTAATAATGCGCGGCGGTGTAATGCATGTCGGCGGTGAGCCAGACGATATTGCGCACGCCGGCGCGCTTGATGGAGGCCAGAAGGTCGGCGATCTCGTGCTCGCGCCGGTCGGGCGGCCCATCACCAAGCGCGACGGCATCCAGGCTGACCAGGCCGATCGGCAAATCGGCCGCAATCACCTTCCAGGTCGCGCGCGAGGCCGCGAGCTCGCGCTTCAGCCAGGCGAGTTGCTCGGCACCCAAAATCCAGCCGCGGTGATCGCCGCCCTTGTTCCAGCTGTCGTCGCGATAGCTGCGCATGTCGATCATGAAGACGTCCAGCAGCGGGCCGTAGGCGATCTTGCGATAGACCCGGCCTTGCCGCGCGCCGAGGTCGCGGATCGGCATGAAGTCGAAGAAGGCGCGGCGGGCGCGCGCGACCAGGCGCGGGGTGCCGTCGTCCTCATAACCGGCCTCGTCATGGCTGCCGGCCGGTGACCAGTCGTTGGTGACCTCGTGGTCGTCCCATTGCGCGAACATCGGCACCTCGGCGTGGAAGGCGCGAAAATTCTCGTCGAGATGGTTGTATCTGTAATTGCCGCGAAACTGCGCCAGCGTGTGCGCGACCTCGGACTTTTCCTCGGTCACGAGGTTGCGCCAGATCTCGCCGTTCGGCAGCCTCTGCTCGGAAGGAACCGTGCAGTCGGCGTAGATGTGATCGCCGGAGTGGATGAAGAAATCCGGACGGTTATCGAGCATGGTGCGATAGCTGCGATAGCCGCCGCGCGAAACGTCGATGCCCCAGCCCTGCCCCGCGACATCCCCGGACCACACGAACGAGATCGACCGGCCCGCGGCCGGCGCGGTGCGGAAATGGCCGACGCGGCTTTCGCCGGCAATGCCGGCCGCGATGTCGTCGAAGCGCACGCGGTAGAAGATATCCTGGCCGGGCGGCAGATCGTTCAGCAGCAGCTTTGCGGTGAAATCCGCATCAAGCAGAGCGTCGCGCGAAGCTGACGCGATGATGGTCTCGAAGCTCTCGACGGTCGAGCATTCCACCTGCATCCGCGCGGGGCGGTCGGCGCGCGCCCAGATCACGGCGGAGTCCCCAGAGACGTCGCCGGACTGGATACCGCCCGCGATCTGCGGCCGATCGGCGGCGCGGCTGAGGTGTGGCGTTGCGAGCGTGCCGAGCGAGGCGACGGCGAGGCTGGAGGTCGAGCGGACCAGGAATTGCCGCCGGGTCCATGCGCGCGAAGCGCGGAGCGTTGCCATTCAGGAAACCTTCGTCGAATCGCGACGGAAGGTGCCTGCGCTCCTTGACTCCTACCCTTACGGTTTCTTGACCCCGCGCCTACGGTTTTGCGACGCGCCGATGACGCGCTCAGACCGGGTTAACGCTGCCAGTTGCAGATGCCGCCGGAGCGGCACGGCCAGGTCTGGATGCGGGTATCCCTCGCCTGCGCATCCAGCGGATTGCCGTGGCGATGCGCGAGTTTGGTCCGGGCTGCGCCGCGCGGCTGGGCAGGCCTAGCGTGCGCAACCTTCGGCTCGGCCGCACGGACGCGTTCGGCCGCAACCTTCTTCGGCGCGTCGACGGGTGCGGCGCGGGCCTGCGCCTCATTGCCGCCGCGCGCTTCCAGCGCAACCGGAGCGAAGTGCGTCTCGGGCCCGAGACGTTTCGGCGACAGCACGGCCTTGGAGAGATCGAGGCCGAGATATTCGTCTGGCTTGTAGTCGTCAGCGCGCGCGAAGCCGCCCCATGCGATCACGAGGGCAACGGCAACTGCAAAAGGAACGCTTTTCAGGACCACGGACGCCTCCTGAAATTGATTTTGAAAGGGATATTTTATCCTTATTTAGGAGGCCTCGCGCGCGATTCCAGCGGCCAAGTGCCGCCGTGGTTAAGAAGTTTAGCGGTGTCAAGCGACCTTTCGCGTCGCCCCCGTCCCATCCAGGAACCCCATCAAACGGCTACGGATGATCTGTTCCGCCTCGGTCATGATCCGATCGACGAGTTCCTTGCAGGAGGGGATGTCGTGGATCAGGCCGGCGACCATGCCGCAGCTCCACGCGCCGGCGTCCATCTGTCCCTCCAGCATGATCCTGGGATAGACGCCCGCGACCTGATCGTGGATGTCGTCGATCTTCAGCTTGTCGCCCTTCTCGCGCTCGATCTCGATGAGGCGATCGACATTGGCGTTCCTCAGCACGCGCTCGGTGTTGCGCAGGCTGCGCATGATCAGGCGGGTGTCGAGCTCGGTCGCGGCGACCAGCGCATTCTTCACGTTCTGATGCACGGGCGCTTCCTTGGTGGCGATGAAGCGCGTGCCCATGTTCATGCCGGCGGCACCCAGCGACAATGCCGCGACGAGGCTGCGCCCGTCCGCCATGCCGCCGGAGGCGACGAAGGGGATCTTCAATTCCTCCGCCGCGCGCGGCAGCAGGATCATGTTGGGAATGTCGTCCTCGCCGGGATGACCGCCGCACTCGAAGCCGTCGACGCTGACGGCATCGCAGCCGATCCGCTCGGCCTTGAGTGAGTGACGCACCGAGGTGCATTTGTGGATGACCTTGATGCCCGCCGCCTTCAGCGCCGGCATGTATTGTTCGGGACTGCGGCCGGCCGTCTCCACCGCCTTGATGCCGCCCTCGACGATGGCCGCGATGTATTCCGGATAGGGCGGCGCCGCGAAGGTCGGCAGGAAGGTGAGGTTCACGCCGAACGGCTTGTCGGTCATGTCGCGGCAGCGCGCGATCTCCTTGGCGAGCAATTCCGGTGTCTTCTGCGTCAGGCCGGTGATGATGCCGAGCCCGCCGGCATTGGAAACGGCAGCAGCCATCTCGGCAAAGCCGACGAAATGCATGCCGCCCTGGATGATGGGGTGCTCGATGCCGAACAGCTCGGTGATCGCGGTCTTCACTTAATTCGCCTCCCGGAATTTGCTCAGATCGGGTTCAGTCTAGCCGGACTTTTGCGCCGCGGTCACCATTTCTCTCCGAAGGGGGATCTCCATTTTGAGGGTCCGCGAGGCCCACACCTCGTGAGAGCCCCGCTGCCAGTCGTGAACGACGGCTCAAAAAGAAGCGCGGCACAGTGCGTGCCGCGCTCGTCTCTGACGTCTCACGGGAAGCCCGCCTGTCTCAGTGCGTCTTCGTCTCGTGCCATTTCTCGAGATCGGGCTTCTCCTCGTCCGATCCCTGCTCCTTCTCCGGATTGCCCTTCCAGGGCTTGTCCGTCTGCCGGTGCGAACCCCAGTCGTTCTGCTGCCGGGGATCGTCGTTAGGCCGTTCCTTGCTCATCGATCTCCCTTTCCGTGAACGTCAAGCAAAGGGAACACCATAATAGGAGTTGATGCCGCGCACCGCGGCATCATCACCCCAGTTCCAATCGCTTCGTTCGCCATATTTCGGCGCCCCTTCCAGTTCCTTGGTGGTGATGCCGGTGACATACCCGCCAAGCTCCGTGTCGTATTTCAGCGACTGCCAGGGCAACGGGTAGTGGTCGTTGCCGAGGCCCAGGAATCCGCCGAAGCCAAGCACGGCGTAGGACACCCTGCCGCTGACCTTGTCGATCATCACGCGTTCGATCGAACCGATCCGGTTGCGGTCGGCGCCGTAAACCGACGTTCCCTCGACCTTGTCGCTGCCGATCAGCCGTCCCATCTCGCTGCGGCCCAGCTCGCCTTGATTCAGCATCTCAATCCTCCACTCAGCCAATGTGAATCAACCGGATGAGCAAGCGATCGTTCCGGCGCCGATGTTCCCGGAAGTGGACCAGGAACATCGCAGGGAAGGAGCCGTTCTCTGAACTTCACGCACAACCGAGAGCCACGCGCGATGTCCCAGACCGTCTCCGACTTCATCGTCCAGCGTCTGCATCAATGGGGCGTGCGGCACATCTTTGGCTATCCCGGCGACGGCATCAACGGCGTGTTCGGCGCGATGAACCGGGCCCAAGGCAAGGAAGGCGAGATCGGCTTCGTGCAGGCACGGCACGAGGAGATGGCGGCATTCATGGCGAGCGCCTACGCAAAATTCTCAGGGCAGCTCGGCGTCTGCATCGCGACCTCGGGCCCGGGTGCCTCGCATCTCATCACCGGGCTCTACGATGCGCTGCTCGATCACCAGCCGGTGCTGGCGATTGTCGGCCAGCAGGCCCGCAACGCTCTCGGCGGGCACTATCAGCAGGAGATCGACCTTCTCTCGATGTTCAAGGACGTCGCCGGTGCCTACGTCATGCAGGCATCCTCGCCTGCGCAAGTGCGACACTTGATCGACCGAGCCGTGCGGATCGCGCTGGCGCGGCGGGCCCCGACCGTGATCATCCTGCCCAACGACCTGCAGGAAGAGCCTTACGAGAGCCCGCCGCGTGCACACGGCACGCTGCATTCCGGCATTGGTTATAGCGCGCCCAGCATCATGCCACGTGAGGCCGATCTCGATCGCGCCGCGGAAGTGCTCAATGCCGGCAAGAAGGTCGCGATGCTCGTCGGCGCCGGCGCCCTTGGCGCCACCGACGAGGTGATCGCCGTCGCTGACCGGCTCTCGGCCGGCTGCGCCAAGGCGCTGCTCGGCAAGGCAGCACTGCCCGACGACCTGCCATGGGTCACCGGCTCGATCGGCCTGCTCGGCACCGAGCCCAGCTACAACATGATGATGGAGTGCGACACGCTGCTGATGGTCGGCTCTGCCTTCCCCTATGCCGAGTTCCTGCCGAAGGAAGGCGCGGCCCGCGGCGTGCAGATCGACATCGACGCCGGCATGATGTCGATCCGCTTTCCCATGGAGGTCGGCCTCGTGGGCGATGCCGCCGAGACGCTGCGCGCTCTGTTGCCGCGGCTGAAGCCCAAGAGCGACGGCGCCTGGCGCCAAAGTATCGAAGCTGACGTCGCGACATGGTGGAAGACGCTGGATGGCCGGGCACATCAGCCGGCGGCGCCCGTCAATCCGCAGCTCGTCGCCTGGGAATTGTCCCCGCGCCTGCCCGACCGTGCGATCATCACCAGCGATTCCGGCTCTTGCGCCAATTGGTTCGCCCGCGACCTGAAGATGCGCCGCGGCATGACGGCCTCGCTCTCCGGCGGCCTCGCCTCGATGGGCGCCGCGGTGCCCTATGCGCTCGCCGCCAAATACGCCCATCCGGACCGTCCGGTGATCGCGCTGGTCGGCGACGGCGCGATGCAGATGAACAACATGGCCGAATTGATCACCGCCGCGAAATACTGGCGCTCCTGGCGCGACCCGCGCTTCGTCGTCTGCGTCTTCAACAACGAGGACCTCAACCAGGTGACCTGGGAGCAGCGCATCATCAACGGCGATCCCAAATTCGAAGCCTCGCAGCGCATTCCCGACGTCTCCTATTCACGCTTCGCCGAGCTCATCGGCCTGCGCGGCATCTTCGTCGACACCCCACAGCTGCTCGGCTCGGCCTGGGAGCAGGCGCTGGCAAGCGAGATGCCCGTCGTGCTGGAGGTGAAGACCGATCCCGAAGTGCCGCCGCTGCCGCCGCATATCACGCTTCAGCAGGCCAAGAACTTCTCGCTCGCCCTCTTGAAGGGCGATCCGAACGAGAGCGGGATGATCAAGGGAGCAGCGCGGCAGGTGCTCGAAACGATCCTGCCCGGAAAGCAATGAGGTCAACCATGAGCGACTTTCGCGACATCCAGCACGGCGTCAACGATCCCGTCGATGGCGTCGATGTAAAGTACCATTTCAACGACAACAAGACTCCGCACGAGCGCGCGCAGCGCCATGCCGATGTGCGTGCCGAAGCCACGGCCGTCGCCGCCGAGCCGTTTCTCCCCGAGCGGCTGCGACGCAAGCCGACCGATCCCATCAATCCGCGCACCGGGCGGAATCCGGCGGATTAGTCGTTAGGAACCTCGGCGCATACGACGTGTTGATCGGCGCAATATCGCGCGGCAAGAGGCCGCGCGCCCACTCGGAGGGACCGAACCATGAAACGTACCATCATCGCCCTTGCCTGCGTGCTTGTCGCAGGGCCCGCGCTCGCCCAATCTCTTGGCGAGAAGACCGGCGTCAATTCGGCGCTCGGCGTCGCGCCAACGACTGCCGACTTCGTCAAGCAGGTCGCCATCAGCGACATGTTCGAGATCGAGTCGAGCAAGCTCGCCACGCAAAAGGGCAACGCGCAGGAGAAGAGCTTCGCGCAGCAGATGGTGACCGACCACACCAAGACCAGCACCGAGCTCAAGGGTCTCGTCGGTGACGGCAAGGTGCAGGCGCCCCTTCCGACGGCGCTCGACAGCTCGCACCAGAGCAAGCTCGACAAGCTCAAGAGCGCGAATGGCAAGGACTTCAGCTCGGACTACAATTCCTACCAGGTGAGCGCCCATGAGGATGCCGTGTCGCTGTTCGAGCGCTACGCCAAGGGCGGCGACAATTCGGCGCTGAAGGATTGGGCCGGCAAGACTCTGCCGGCGCTCAAGCACCATCTCGACATGGCCAAGGAGCTCGGCAAGGCGCCGAGCGTCGGCCAGGCGAAGTAAACCTCGAACGAGGGCGCCGGCGTGGCCGGCGCCCCGCGGGCCTGGTGCCGACGCGGCCGAACCCAGGAACCTTCGTTGATTCCGGGCTTTACAAATTTGTCATGAAGAACATCTCGCCTGCGGACCGATGGCGCTCGTAACAGTCAAACCCACCCGGATCGATACGGCGATCGCGAACGAGATCGCGCACCACACCAACTCCGGCCTCGAGCATGCGGCCCAGACATTGACCTGGGGCGCCGACGAGCATGTGCTCATCGCGCTCGCCGCCGCGGGATGGCTCTACACCCGGCTGCGGCAACCGCAGCAGCGTCGCGTTGCAGATCACATTCTCATGGTCTCGCTGGCGACAGCCGTGCTGCCGCATGTCCTCAAATCCGTGTTCGATCAGACCAGGCCGGACCGGCTGACGGTCGCCGGCCACTGGCGCGGCGTCCCCTTCTCGGGGCGATCACGCGACGCATTTCCCTCCGGTCACGCCGTGCACATGGGCGCCCTCGCCTCGGCGGCCGACCTGTTGCCGCCTGCCCGGCGTCAGGCGGTCCGCTTCGTTGCCGTGGCGCTATCGTTGACGCGCATCGTGGTGCTGGCGCATTGGGCCAGCGATGTGGTGGCCGGTTTCACGCTCGGCGTCGCCGTCGAGCGACTGTTCAGGCCGTTCACGCTGGCGAAGCGGCGGTCCAAGGCCTCACGGACACGGCCATGACCGAATATCTCCTGCGCTTCATCGCCGGCGGCCTGATCGTCTCTGCCTTCTCCATCCTGGGCGACATGCTGCGGCCGAAGAGCTTTGCCGGACTGCTCGGCGCGGCGCCGTCGGTCGCTCTGGCCACCCTCAGCATCGCCGTCGTCCAGCACGGCCCGCAATATGTCGCCGCCGAAAGCTGGACGATGATCTATGGTGCCATCGCACTCGGCTGCTACAGCATCGTCGTCTGCCATCTCCTGATGAGGTTTCATTTCTCCGCACTGCCAGCCACCATTCTCGCTTTTGCCGCATGGCTCGTCGTCGCCTTCGCTCTGCTCGCGGGTTTCGGAGGTGCTGCCTGATGCTGGTCAAGATGTCTGCATCGGCGCTGAAACAGACTCGGTGGTACGAGTACGGTATCCGCTTTCTGCTCGGCGGACTGGCGACGGTCCTCGCGGGAGCCGTGACCACAGGTTTCGGCGTCTCCGTCGGCGGCCTCTTCCTCGCGCTCCCCGCCATCTTCTGCGCCAGTGCAACGCTGATCGAAAGCCATGAGCGCCGCGCCAAGGAAAAGGCCGGCCTCAGCGGAGACAGACGCGGGCAGCAGGCCGCAGCGCTCGATGCCGCCGGTGCCGGCCTTGGGAGCATCGGTCTCGCAGCGTTCGCTGCAGTCTTTTATCTCGTGGTTTCGACAACCGTGATCGGCGCATTCGTCGCCGCCATCCTGGTATGGGCGGCCGTGTCGGTGTCGGCTTGGTGGCTGCGGCGAAAGCTTCGCATCACCTCGAGGACCGTGCAGACCAAACGCATGGGGCCATCAGCGAGGGGCCGCGGCCTCTTCCCGTAGCATCAGAAAGCCGTACATCTCGGCGGCCGTCTGAAGCTGATCGATGCGCGCAAGAACAATTTCGCGCTGGCGGCCGTCCGGCAGGCCCGACAGTTCATGCTCGAGCCGCAGCTTCTGCGCCCCGAGACGCTGTTCGAATGTATGTGGCTCAGATCGTCTTCGCATCTTCCGTCCTCGGTGGCTGCAGTCCCGGGCTGTTGGCCCAGCGCTCGACTTGTTCGATGACCTTCTGGTGGCTGGGACGCACCGGCTTGGGGGCTTCCGGCTCTTCGGAAAGCTTGCGAGGCAACCTGACTTCGTCCGTCATGGCTTCTCTCCCTTTCCATGAGAATGCGCCACCGCCGGAGTCGTTTCAATAATAAATCATTGATTTTGTTATATTTTCTTACTCATTCGGCGTCTTTCTCGACTCTTGTGGAACTCCCGCCAAGTTGGTTCGTTGAGTAACCTACTCAACCTGCTCAATTTGTGTGATCGACCATGAACGACCTTCGCGCCGAGCGCCTACAGGTCATGCTCACGCCGGAAGAGTTGGCCGCCGTTGACGATTTCCGGTTCAAACATCGCATGCCGACGCGGGCGGCAGCTGTCCGCGAACTGCTCAAGTTCGGATTGGCCGCCGTCGGCGTCGACGCGGCTGCGGGTGTGAAGTCGAGCAGCTTCGGCGTTTTCGGCCGCGGGCCCGACGGGCATACGCAGGAGGATCCCGAGAACGGCACCGGGGGCTGACCCACAGGAGCCGTTCATAAGCAAACGACCCCGGCACGGGGCGTGCCAGGGCCGTCTTGGAGATTGCTTCCGGCGCACCGGGGGCGTGACAACCGGGAGCAACCTGTCGACGCGTCGCGCGAGGATTCGTTCCTCGCGCTGACCGTTGCGTCTAGCCGCTCGGCGCGTCGCCGGAATCGTCCGGCGTCATGCCGGAGCCCGGCGTCTTGCTGTTGTCGTTGAGCTTGGGATCGCGCGTCGCCTCCCGCGACGGCGAGCCTTTCGAACCCGTCTTTTGCGGATCCGTCTTGTGCACGGACTGTGCGCGCTGCTTGTCGCGCGGCTGTTCCTCCGCCCGTTTGTCCTTGACGATGCCGTGGTCGGAATGGGCCATGATGTGCTTTCACCTCTCCTGATGTGTCGAAGCGCTTACGCACTGCGGCGTCGAATGTTCCGGCGAGGCGCTAGCTGTGCGCCGCGTGGACCGCAGCCGACGCATTCCCCAGATGAACCTGGCGCACCGTCGTCACCGTCGCGAACGCGACCGAGACACCAAAGGCGAGAATGAGTGAAAGAAGAGCCAGACGTGGAGCCATCACAAAACCTCCTTCTGGAAGCGAAAACCAACGCGATCGACTGTCCCCTGATCATCCTGGATTGGTCGCTTGCATTCCGTGAGCGGTCTCACACGCGGATTCACGAAAAGCAGAGCCCTCACGCATCCCGCTTTTGAGGGAAACGGACTACGAGAGGCGGAATTTCCCCGTCGAGCCAATCCTGCTCGTGGGCGAGCGCCGTCCAGGCGTCCGCCATGCGCGAAAAGCGCTTGTGGGCGGGTTGTCCCTCGGCGCGCTCGGCGAGCTGAAGACAGTTGTCGGCATTATCCCTGAAGATGTCAGACTGTTTCATATTGAAGACGTGGGGACGGAACTCTCGGGTCGCAACCCGCTTGCCGGATCGTAATGTTCAGGGAACTCCGCACGCCATTGGCTGTTTGATATCGATGCGAGTTCTTGTCGCGATCATCCTGGCATTCATCAGCACCGCAGCGCTTGCCGACAGCACCGGTGAACGAAAGTCTGGCGGCCGCCCTCCGAGCGCAACCGACGTCATCAGCGGCCTTTATGATTTCAGCCGCTTCCAGCAGGGCCTCCTGGAGAGCACCGATCTGAAGGGCAACGCCGAGGTCAAGAACCTCGCCGCCTTGCGTGCCGAGGAAGCGGCCAAGCGCGACAAGGCGCTGAAGCAGATCCAGGAGGCGATCGGCGCGGAGCCGCGCATCGGCAAGACGACGTCGGTCAGCGCGGGCCTGGTCGAGCCCGAAACGTCCGACGGACCGACTTACGTCCGAAGCTTCTATGCCTCGCAGATTCCCGAATATGAATCGGCCATTGACCTGCTCGAACGCTATTTGAAGGCGCCCGATAACGCGGCGCTCGCAACGTTTGCGCGCGAGCAGCTCCCGATGCTGCGCGCACAGGTCAAGGACGCCGGGCGCACCATGGCGGACAAGTAGCCCCCTCTATTTATTTGTCGTTCGGATGATGTTGCTGGCTCTGCGGTCGCACGGTGCGGTCGCTCTCCGGCATCCGGTCCCGGCCCGCATCCCCATTGTCGTCCTTGCCGCCCGAAGACGAGGTGCCGCTGCCGCTCGGGTTCGACCGGGTCGCCGCCCCCGTCGTCGGAGTATCCGCCCTCGGGCTGGCGGAGCTCGCGGCGGGATCGCCGGTCACCGCCCCGCGGCCGCTGGGCGCTCCGCCCTGCGCCAAGGCCGACCCGGCAAACAGCACGACGACGATCGCGGCAAGTCCTGCTTTCATATCCGTTCTCCATGTCTTGGCGGGCTAACCGCGAGGGTTGGCGCTCGTTCCGAAGGGTGGCGGGGACGAACGAGCTGGCCGCAGGATCGCGGACGCCAGCCCTTTTCGAATTCGGATGGAACCAATTCGGCGGATCGTGGTTATATTTGCCGGGCTGAGCAAAGCAGGTTCCATTTGCTGGCGCCGCAAGGTTGGCGCTTGATTTCGAATTTGGCTGACGCTCTATGTTGACCAATCGCGTCTGGCCATAGATTCGGCCGACACCTGCGGGGGAATCAGTATGAGCGACCTCGATCCCGGATCTGCATCACGGTCCGGTCGTCGCGTCCCAAAGCCAAAGCCCAACGGTGTATCGGATCCGGATTCCCGGGCCGAATTGCTGCTCGCCCTGCAGGCCATGCGCAGCGGCGATTTCTCCGTCCGCATGAGCGGCGACTATCTCGGCATCGACGGCAAGATCGCCGACACTTTTAATGAAATCATCGCCGCCAACCAGCGCATGGCGCAGCAGCTCGAACTGGTCGGCCAGGTGGTCGGCCGCGAAGGCAAAACGCGCCAGCGCGTGAAGTTCGGCCTCGCCTCGGGCTCCTGGGCCGACATGGAAGGCTCCGTCAACACGCTGATCGACGACCTGTTGTGGCCGACCCGCGAGGTGACGCGTGCGGTCGCGGCGGTGGCGCAAGGCGACCTGCTCCAGACCGTCAAGCTCGACGTCGACGGCCGTCCGCTCCGGGGCGAATTCCTGCAGTCGGCGACCATCGTCAACACCATGATCAAGCAGCTCGGCGTGTTCACCTCCGAGGTGACGCGCGTGGCGCGCGAGGTCGGCACCGAGGGCAAGCTCGGCGGCCAGGCCCAGGTGCCGGAAGTGACCGGCGTCTGGAAGGACCTCACCGAGAGCGTCAACTCGATGGCGAACAACCTGACCAATCAGGTTCGCAACATCGCCGAGGTGACGATCGCGGTCGCCAACGGCGACCTCTCCAAGAAGATCACGGTCGACGTCCGCGGCGAGATCCTTCAGCTCAAGGAAGCCATCAACACGATGGTGGACCAGCTCCGCTCCTTCGCCTCAGAAGTGACGCGCGTGGCGCGCGAGGTCGGTACCGACGGCAAGCTGGGCGGTCAGGCGATCGTGCCCGGCGTCGCCGGCACCTGGAAGGACCTCACCGACTCCGTCAACGCGATGTGCGGCAACCTGACCGCACAGGTGCGCAACATCGCCAACGTCACCACCGCCGTGGCGCGCGGCGACCTGTCGCGCAAGATCACGGTGGACGTGCGCGGCGAGATCCTGGA
>NZ_AJQF01000420.1:0-3321 GCF_000261705.1 Bradyrhizobium genomosp. III
GATGCCCGGGACAAGCCCGGGCATGACGAGTTTGTAGCGCGATGACGCGCTCTTTCCTCACTTGAACAACGGCGTGCCCGGCACGAAGGCGTCGAAGGCGGCCCAGAACTGGGAGCGGTAGCGGTCCTGCTCCTGGAGGATCTCGTGCTTGGCGCCGGCGATCACGAGGTGGGAGCCGGCGCGCAAGTGATAGGCGAACTCCTCGATCGCCGCGGTCGAGACCACCGCGTCGTTGGAGGCCGCCAGCATCAGGATCGGCTGGCGGATCTGCGAGGGGTAGTTCTTGCCCTTGAAGGTGTTCATGGCGCGGAAGGCGGTATCGGCCCAGGCCACGGTCGGTGATGCCAGCCCGAGCGTCGGGTCCTCCTCCAGGATCGCGGCATTGCGCGCATAGCGTACCGGATCGCTGGTCACGGGATTGTTGATGAAGGGATCGAGCCCGGTGAGACGGTCGCTGCCGCCGGGGACATAACGGCCCCCCTGCCCGAGCAGGCGCATGGTCTTGAGCAGCGCACGCACCGGAAGCGAGGTGGTGCGGCCGGGCAGGTCGATCATCGGCGCCGACAACACCATGCGGTCGAACCAGCGCTTGCCCGCATGCGCCACCCGCAGCATCACCGTGCCGCCCATGGAATGGGCCAGCGCGAAGAACGGCGGCGGGCAATCCGGCAGCACGACCTGCTGCACGAACGCCTCCACGTCGACCTCGAAATCGGAGAAGTCGCGCACATAGCCCTTGCGCGGGTCGCGCAGGCGGCGCGAGGAATGGCCCTGCCCGCGCCAATCGATCATTGCCACTGCAAAGCCGCGGTCGCGCAAATCGCGCACGGTCTCGAAATATTTCTCGATCTGCTCGCTGCGTCCGGTGAAGACGCAGACGGTGCCCTTGCGGTTCGCCGGCGGCGCCCAGCGCGCAAAGCGCAGCTCGGCGCCATCGGGCGTCTTGATGGTACCGCTGACGACGTCTTCGGGGACGGGATTGGACGGGATCGAGACCAGCGTCATGATTGGAAGTGCTTGGGCGCGAAGTGCTGCAAATCAAGGGGCGGGAGCGCCGAAAAGGCGCTGATTGCCGCCCTCTTGAACGCCGTCTCGTTCCACCCATATCATCTTCGTGCAGGCCGCTACCAGTGTTTCGGACCCGGAACATCAGGCTGCACACAGACTAAAGCCCGGCCCGATTGGCGGGCGGGTTACCCAACAGTCGCTCAATGGAGGACTAGACCATGCGTAGCTACGATCTCACCCCCTTCTATCGTTCCACCGTCGGCTTCGACCGCCTCTTCAGCCTGCTCGACCAGGCCAGCTCGGACGGCAGCCCCGGTTATCCCCCCTACAACATCGAGCGTACCGGCGAGAATGCCTACCGCATCACGGTTGCGGTCTCGGGCTTCGCCAGGGATGAGCTCTCCATCGTCGCGAAGGAAAATACGCTGACGATCAAGGGCGAGAAGGTCGCAGGCGAGAACAGCAAGAACGAAGTGATCTACCGCGGCATCGCCGCGCGTGCCTTCGAGCGCGCCTTCCAGCTCGCCGACTTCGTGCAGGTGAAGGACGCCTCGCTCGAGAACGGGCTGCTTCACGTCGACCTCGTCCGTGAGATTCCCGAGGCGAAGAAGCCGCGCCAGATCGCGATCAATACCAGCGCACCGAAGGCGCAGGTGATCGAGAACTCGGTCGCCGCCTAACCACGGCACGCCACTTCCAGGTTTGAGAAAACGCCCCGGTGCCCCGGGGCGTTTTTTTACTTGTCCAGTTGTGTCGCGAAACGCCGCGAGTAGCCCCGCAGCGACTCCTCCGTCGATATGTTTCGTACCGGCCTGTTTGTCAGTGCCGCAGAATCCAGCGGCAGTTTTCGGTTGAAATGGGAATACAGGTTGGGCCTGTCGTTCTACGTTACCCCCACTGCAAGCTCGCCCACGCGTCCCGTACACGCCCGACCAAGACGCTGCTCACAGGTAGGTGACTGAGCGTAACGCCGCTGCCCCACGCTCCGTCCTTTGGACATCGAACACAAAACGAGACGGAGCACGATCATGTCACTTTGGCGCAGCCTTTTCGTCGCCGCGAGCCTGTTGGCGGCCCCCCTCAGCCTCGCTCACGCGCAGACACCGCAGACGGTGAAAGCAAAGAACGTCGTGCTGGTGCACGGCGCCTGGGCCGACGGCTCGAGCTGGTCGGAGGTGATCCCGATCCTCCAGGCCGCGGGCCTGCATGTCACGGCCGTGCAGAATCCGCTGTCGTCGCTTGCGGACTCGGTCGAGGCGACCAAGCGCGCGCTGGCCGAGCAGGACGGACCCACCGTGCTGGTCGCGCATTCCTGGGGCGGCACGGTGATCAGCCAGGTCGGCACCGATCCGAAGGTCACCGGCCTCGTTTATGTCGCCGCACGTGCGCCCGATGCGAACGAGGATTTCGTCGCGCTGTCGAAGCAATTCCCGACCGGCCCGGTGCGCGCCGGCATCGTCGAGCGCGACGGCGACACAAAACTTTCGGAAGACGCCTTCCTGAAATATTTCGCCAATGGCGTGAAGCCGGAGCAGGCCAGGGAGCTTTATGCCGTGCAATGGCCGACCGCCGCGTCGATCTTCGCCGGCCGCACCACGGAAGCTGCGTGGCATTCGAAGCCGAGCTGGTACGCGGTGTCGAAGAACGACTACACCATCAATCCGGATCTCGAACGCTTCCTCGCCAAGCGCATGAACGCCACCACGGTCGAGCTCGATGCCGGCCACCTCTCGCTGGTGTCGCATCCGAAGGAGGTCGCGAATTTGATCCTGGAAGCCGCGGGATATCCGCGGAGCTGAAGCGATCGCTGAAATGCGGAAGGCGCCTGAATTGCTCAGGCGCCTTTTTTTGTTTTGCTCAGCCGTCGTCCCTGCGAACGCAGGGACCCATAACCACAGGGAGCAGTTTGGCGAAGATTGGTCGTTCGGGACTCGCACCTCATCCCCACCGATAGATCACGCGGTATGGGTCCCTGCGTTGGCAGGGACGACAGCGTGGGTGTGGCTGGCGCTATCGCATCAAACTCGCAGTGCTAATCCAGTCCCTGTGCCGCCGGCATCTCCTGCGTCGGCAAAATCGTCGCCGACGGCTTGGCCTGACCGACGGTCGGCGCGACGGTTTGCGGTGTGGCCTCGGCCGGCTTCGCCTGGGCGGCAGCGGTCTGCTGCGGTGCCTGTGCCTGCGGCGCTTGAGCCTGCTGCGTCACAGGCTCGGCCGGCTTGGCGGCGGCGACGGGCGTCTCGCTGCGCGGCGGGGCCGCCCTGGGCAGCGGCACGGTGCGGCTCGCCACGTGCGGGATCGAGGCCGGCGGCC
>NZ_AJQF01000421.1:0-4350 GCF_000261705.1 Bradyrhizobium genomosp. III
GGCAGCGCGCTTTGCGGACCGTAAGGCGAGGCCGCGCGCTCGTCATAGGCGGGCGCCATGCCGTAGGCGTCCGCGGCCGGCATGAAACGGATGATCCGCCCGTCGCGGGCATCGATCACGAGCCGGCCGTCGTCGCCGCGACGGTCGATCACCGCGATGGTGTAGACGCTGCCGCGCAGGCGCGGGATGCCGAGCGGCGAGAAGCCGTTTTCGCGCAAGACCGCGTAGACCTCGGTCGACGGCAGCAACGCCGGACCGCGCTCTTCGTAGCCATGGCCGGGACCGTAGCCTTGGCCGTAACGCGGCGGCAGTGGCGGGGCGGCTTCGGGGGACGCATAGGGTCCGTCGAAATCCGACACGGCGATAGCCGCCCCTCCTGCGATACCTTTCGCGGGAACTTGCGCCAGAACCTGCCCATGCCCGGCGCTCATGGCGAGCGCCAGCGTGGCAGCAGCCACACATCCTGTGAAAAACTTCATCGTCGACACGCTCCTGTCAGGCCCCCGAATGCCTCGCGCTCTTTCGCCTCTTGCGGCGTGGCGCGCCTTTCGAAGGGCTGATCCGAAGCTTCATTTGGGATTTCGGCGCCCACAGGGCCGGATCGGGGCGCGTTTGCTTCAAAACCGGGGCCGCGCAACTTTCGGAAAGCGATTGATTGACATATCGGGAATCGGGACTTCCACGCGCTTGTGTGATAGACAAAAATTTGGCAAGGTGACGGTTAGGACAGGAAGACTGTCTCAATTTTGCTTGCGGTTCCGGCATAGGGATTGCAACGAAAGTCGGTGCTTTCGAGCACAATAAGGCAACAGGCAAAGCCGTTCTCGGGGACGAAGAACGCCTAGGCCTGAATTTAAGAAAATGCGGCTCGCAGCGGACGAGCGGTGACCCAGAGGCGGGTGCCGCGGAACGCCCAAGGTGCGCCGAAGATGGCGGTGAGGCAGCTTGCCGCATGGAGAGGATTGGAACAATGAACGGGTCGCAATTCGAGAGCGCAAACATCGTGGCAGAAGAACTGTCGGCGACGGTCGCCTCGAAAACGACCGATCCGATTCAGGAACACAATTCGCGCCCGCCAGCCGTTGGCCTCTACGATCCGAGCCTGGAAAAGGATTCCTGCGGCGTCGGCTTCATCGCCAATATCAAGGGCAAGAAGTCGCACGAGATCGTCGCGGACGCGCTGAGCATCCTGTGCAATCTCGAGCATCGCGGTGCCGTCGGCGCCGACCCGCGCGCCGGTGACGGCGCCGGCATTCTGGTGCAGATCCCGCACGCCTTCTTCAGCCGCAAGGCCGGGGAGCTCGGCTTCGCGCTGCCGGCGCCCGGCGAATACGCCATCGGCGCGCTGTTCATGCCGCGCGACACCGCATGGCGCAACGTCATCAAGAGCATCATCGCCGACCAGATCAAGGAAGAGGGCCTGACCCTGCTTGGTTGGCGCGACGTGCCGACCGACAATTCCTCGCTCGGCGTCACCGTGAAGCCGACCGAGCCGGCCTGCATGCAGGTGTTCATCGGCCGCAATGGCACCGCCAAGACCGAGGACGAGTTCGAGCGCCGGCTCTACATCCTGCGCAAGTCGATCTCACAGGCGATCTACCAGCGCCGCGACCGCGGACTTGCAGGCTATTACCCCTGCTCGATGTCCTGCCGCACCGTGATCTACAAGGGCATGTTTCTCGCCGACCAGCTCGGCAAGTACTATCCCGACCTGCACGAGAAGGATTTCGAGAGCGCGCTCGCCCTGGTGCATCAGCGCTTCTCGACCAACACCTTCCCGGCCTGGTCGCTGGCGCATCCCTATCGCATGATCGCGCACAACGGCGAGATCAACACGCTGCGCGGCAACACCAACTGGATGGCGGCGCGCCAGGCCTCGGTGAGCTCCGAGCTCTACGGCAAGGACATCAACCGGCTCTGGCCGATCTCCTACGAAGGCCAGTCGGACACCGCCTGCTTCGACAACGCGCTCGAATTCCTGGTGCAGGGCGGCTACTCGCTGCCGCACGCCGTCATGATGATGATTCCGGAGGCGTGGGCCGGCAATCCCCTGATGGATGAGAAGCGCCGCGCCTTCTACGAATATCACGCAGCGCTGATGGAGCCGTGGGACGGTCCCGCCGCGATCGCCTTCACCGACGGCCGCCAGATCGGCGCCACGCTCGACCGCAACGGCCTGCGGCCCGCGCGCTATCTCGTGACCAAGGACGACCGCATCGTGATGGCGTCCGAGATGGGCGTGCTGACGATCCCCGAAGATCAGATCATCACCAAGTGGCGGCTGCAGCCCGGGAAGATGCTGCTGGTCGACCTCGAGCAGGGCCGTCTCATTCCCGACGACGAGATCAAGGCCGAGCTCGCCAAGAGCCATCCCTACAAGGAGTGGCTGGAACGGACCCAGATCGTGCTGGAAGAGCTGCCGAAGGTGCCGACCACCGGCGTGCGCTCCAATTTGTCGCTGCTCGATCGCCAGCAGGCGTTCGGCTACAGCCAGGAAGACATCGCCATCCTGATGACGCCGATGGCGGCCACGGGCGAGGAAGCCGCGGGCTCGATGGGCAACGACACGCCGATCTCGGCGCTGTCGGACAAGGCCAAGCCGCTGTTCACCTACTTCAAGCAGAACTTTGCGCAGGTCACCAACCCGCCGATCGACCCGATCCGCGAGGAGCTGGTGATGAGCCTGGTCTCCATCATCGGACCGCGGCCGAACCTGTTCGATCTGCAGGGGCTTGCCACCACCAAGCGCCTTGAAGCGCGCCAGCCGATCCTGACCGACGCGGATCTCGAAAAGATCCGCTCGATCTCGGATGTTGCCGAGTCGCACTTCAAGTCGCGCACGCTCGACACCACCTTCCACGCCGGTCTCGGCGCGGCAGGCATGGACCAGGTGCTCGACGAGCTCTGCGCGCGCGCCGAAAGCGCGGTGCGCGAAGGCGTCAACATCATCATCCTGTCCGACCGCATGGTCGGCACCGACCGGGTTCCGATCCCGTCGCTGCTGGCCTGCGCCGCCGTGCATCATCATCTTATCCGCACCGGCCTGCGCACCTCGGTCGGTCTCGTCGTCGAGTCCGGCGAGCCGCGCGAAGTGCATCACTTCGCCTGCCTTGCCGGCTACGGCGCCGAAGCGATCAATCCTTACCTGGCGTTCGAAACCATCATCGCGATGAAGGACCGCCTGCCCGGCTCGCTCGACGATTACGAGATCGTCAAGCGCTACATCAAGTCGATCGGCAAGGGCCTTTTGAAGGTGATGTCCAAGATGGGCATCTCGACCTACCAGTCCTATTGCGGCGCGCAGATCTTCGACGCCGTCGGCCTCAAGGCCGACTTCGTCGCAAAGTTCTTCGCGGGCACGCATACCCGCGTCGAGGGCGTCGGCCTTGGCGAGATCGCCGAGGAGGCGGTGCGCCGTCATGCCGACGCGTTCGGCGAGGCGCTGGTCTACAAGGGCGCGCTCGATGTCGGCGGCGAATACGCCTATCGCAGCCGCGGCGAGGACCATGCCTGGACCGCCGAATCGGTGTCGCTGCTGCAGCACGCCGCGCGCGGCAATTCGCAGGAGCGCTATCGCGCCTTCGCAAAGATCCTCAACGAGCAGTCGGAGCGTCTGCTGACGCTGCGCGGCCTGTTCCGGATCAAGAACGCGGACGAAGAGAAGCGCAAGCCGATCCCGCTCGACCAGGTCGAGCCCGCCAAGGACATCGTCAGGCGCTTCGCCACCGGCGCGATGAGCTTCGGCTCGATCTCGCGCGAGGCCCACACCACGCTCGCGATCGCCATGAACCGGATCGGCGGCAAGTCGAATACCGGCGAAGGCGGCGAGGAAGCCGACCGCTTCAAGCCGATGCCGAACGGCGATTCCATGCGCTCGGCGATCAAGCAGGTCGCCTCGGGCCGCTTCGGCGTCACCACGGAGTATCTCGTCAACTCCGACATGATGCAGATCAAGATGGCGCAGGGCGCCAAGCCCGGCGAAGGCGGTCAGCTGCCCGGCCACAAGGTCGACGCGACCATCGCCAAGGTCCGGCACTCGACGCCGGGCGTCGGCCTGATCTCGCCGCCGCCGCACCACGACATCTACTCGATCGAGGATCTGGCGCAGCTCATCTACGACCTCAAGAACGTCAACCCGACGGGTGACGTCTCGGTCAAGCTCGTCTCCGAGATCGGCGTCGGCACGGTCGCCGCGGGCGTCGCCAAGGCGCGCGCCGACCATGTCACCATCGCGGGCTTCGAAGGCGGCACCGGCGCTTCGCCGCTGACCTCGATCAAGCATGCCGGCTCGCCGTGGGAGATCGGCCTTGCCGAAACCCACCAGACGCTGGTGCGCGAGCGGCTGCGCAG
>NZ_AJQF01000422.1:0-4435 GCF_000261705.1 Bradyrhizobium genomosp. III
GGCTTCCGCACCGGCCGTGACGTCGTGATCGGCGCACTGCTGGGCGCCGACGAGTTCGGCTTCGCCACCGCGCCGCTGATTGCGGCCGGCTGCATCATGATGCGCAAGTGTCATCTCAATACCTGCCCGGTCGGCGTCGCGACCCAAGACCCCGTCCTGCGCAAGCGCTTCACCGGCCAGCCCGAGCACGTGATCAACTACTTCTTCTTCGTCGCCGAGGAAGTCCGCGAGATCATGGCTTCGCTCGGCTTCCGCACCTTCAACGAGATGGTCGGCCAGGTTCAGCTGCTCGACCAGACCAAGCTGGTCGCGCACTGGAAGGCCAAGGGCCTCGACTTCTCCAAGCTGTTCGTCAAGCAGAAGGAAGAGAAGGGCCAGAAGATCTATCACTCCGAGCGCCAGAACCATCATCTGGAAGCGGTGCTCGACCGCACGCTGATCGAGAAGGCAAAGCCTGCGCTCGATCGCGGCGCGCCGGTGAAGATCGAGGCCACGATCAACAGCACCAACCGTTCCGCCGGTGCGATGCTGTCGGGTGCGGTCGCCAAGATCTACGGCCATGCCGGCCTGCCGCACGACACGATCCATGTCGGCCTCAAGGGCACCGCGGGTCAGGCCTTCGGCGCGTGGCTGGCGCAGGGCGTCACCTTCGAGCTCGAGGGTGAAGCCAACGACTATGTCGGCAAGGGCCTCTCGGGCGGCAAGATCATTGTCAAGCCGCCGGCCAACAGCGGCATCGTGCCGGAAGAGAGCATCATCGTCGGCAACACCGTGATGTACGGCGCGATCCAGGGCGAGTGCTACTTCCGCGGCATCGCCGGCGAGCGCTTCGCCGTGCGCAATTCGGGCGCCGTTGCGGTGGTCGAGGGCGCGGGCGATCATTGCTGCGAATACATGACCGGCGGCATCGTGGTCGTGCTCGGCAAGACCGGGCGCAACTTCGCGGCCGGCATGTCGGGCGGCATCGCCTATGTCCTCGACGAGACCGGCGACTTCGACAAGCTCTGCAACCTGGCGATGGTCGAGCTCGAGCCGGTGCTGTCGGAAGAGCTGATCAACGCCGGCACCTACAATCACTCCGGTGACCTCGAGGCGCATGGCCGGGTCGACGTGTTCAAGAATTTGCTCGACTCCGACGTCGAGCGCCTGCACGTCCTGATCACGCGCCACGCGAAAGCGACCGGCTCCAAGCGCGCCGCCGACATCCTTGCCAATTGGAAGGAATGGCTGCCGAAATTCCGCAAGGTGATGCCGGTCGAGTACCGGCGCGCGCTGCGCGAAATGGCCGCCAACGCGGACGCCGAGCCGAAAATCGCGATCGGGGCGTAAGAGAAAGCCCTCATGGTGAGGAGGCGCGGAAAGCGCCGCCTCGAACCATGAGACCATCATCCGGGCCTCTATCCTTCGAGACGCGGCGCGAAGAGCGCGCCGCTCCTCAGGATGAGGAGTGAGAGAACAAACGACTAAGCGGCAGGGACTTCGGGTTTAATGGGCAAGATCACGGGTTTTCTCGAAATCGAACGGCATGACCGCAAGTACACCCCGGTCGCCGAGCGCGTGAAGCATTACAACGAGTTCGTCCTTCCCTTGACCGAGAAGGAAACGCGCGACCAGGCCGCGCGCTGCATGAACTGCGGCATTCCCTATTGCCACGGCACCGGCTCGGTCGCGCCCGGCACGCCCGGCTGCCCGGTCAACAACCAGATCCCCGACTGGAACGACCTCGTCTACCAGGGCAATTGGGAAGAAGCCTCGCGCAACCTGCACTCGACAAACAATTTCCCGGAGTTCACCGGCCGCATCTGCCCGGCGCCGTGCGAGGCCTCCTGCACGCTCAACATCGACGACAACCCCGTCACCATCAAGACCATCGAATGCGCGATCGTCGACCGCGCCTGGGACAATGGCTGGCTCAAGCCTGAGGTCGCGTCCGTCAAGACCGGCAAGAAGGTCGCGGTGATCGGCTCGGGCCCGGCCGGTATGGCCTGCGCGCAGCAGCTCGCGCGCGCCGGTCACGACGTGCATCTGTTCGAGAAGTACGCCAAGGCCGGCGGCCTGCTGCGCTACGGCATCCCTGACTTCAAGATGGAGAAGGGCGTCATCGACCGCCGCGTCAAGCAGATGGAAGGCGAAGGCGTCACCTTCCACTACAACAGCCATGTCGGCGCTGACGGCAATGTCGATCCGCGCGAGATGCTCAACGAGTATGACGCGGTGGCGCTGACCGGCGGCGCGGAAGCGCCGCGCGACCTGCCGATTCCCGGCCGCGAGCTGTCAGGCATCCACTACGCCATGGACTTCCTGCCGCAGCAGAACCGCCGCGTCTCTGAGGAGCCGCTGAACGGCGTCCAGGAGATCCTGGCCGGCGGCAAGCACGTCGTCGTCATCGGCGGCGGCGACACCGGATCGGACTGCATCGGCACCTCGCTGCGCCAGGGCGCGCTGTCGGTGACCCAGCTCGAGATCATGCCCGCCCCGCCCGAGCGCGAGAACAAGGGCCTGACCTGGCCGAACTGGCCGCTCAAGATGCGGACGTCCTCCAGCCAGGCCGAAGGCGCCGTGCGCGAATACGCGGTGCTGACCCAGAAGTTCACCGGCGAGAACGGCCAGGTCAAGAAGCTGCACTGCGTGCACGTCGACGACAAGTTCAAGCCGATTGCCGGCACCGAGTTCGAGCTCGATGCCGACCTCGTCCTGCTCGCGATGGGCTTCGTCCATCCCGTGCACGAGGGCCTGCTCAAGATGCTCGCGGTCGAGCTCGACCCCCGCGGCAACGTCAAGGCCAACACGCTCGACTACCAGACCTCCCGCCCGAACGTGTTCACCGCCGGCGACATGCGCCGCGGCCAGTCGCTGGTGGTATGGGCGATCCGCGAGGGAAGGCTGTGTGCAAGGTCGATCGATACGTTCCTGATGGGGAAGACGGACCTGCCGCGCTGAGCTGTCATTCCGGGGCGCGCCACTTGGCGCGAGCCCGGAATCCATCAGGCCGCAAGCTTAGTGGATAAATGGATTCCGGGCTCGCGCTTCGCGCGCCCCGGAATGACGAGCGGAGAGAGCCTCGCCCCCGCGCGGCATCTCACTCCGACGTGTGCCGACAGGCGCACTAATTCTGCAGCCTCACCCCGACCATCACCACCGTCCCCTGCGAGCTCGAGCCCGCCTGGTTCGAATCCAGGATGTCATGGCGCAGCGTGCCCTTGACCCAGATGTTGCGGTTGAGCTTGTAGATCAGGTTGCCTTCGAGCGAGTAGGTCTTGTCGTTGCGGTTCTGGCCCTGGTAGTCGAGCGTGCCGTAGGTGAATTTTCCGACGGCCGTCAGCCAGCGGCGGAAGTCGTGATCGACTTCGGCCGAATAGGTGCGCACCAGGACGCCCGAGGAGCCGGGGATGGTGGTCTCCGCGATCTGCGTGTCCGTGAAGAATTTCACCGTGGTGAGGCCGCTCGCATTCCAGATCAGCGAGCCCGAGGTCAGGAAGCCAGCAAGCTGGCTGAGGCGCGGGTCGGTATAGTTGCGCGCGGAATAGCCGACCGAGATCTCGCCGGTGAGGATGCGCGAGAATTCGAAGGACGAGCCGACCTTGGCATAACCGCCGTTGGAATCGCGGAAGTAGCCGTTGCGGTCGGCGGCCTGATCGTGGACGCGGGAATCGCCCTGGATCTCGACGAACGGCTTCAGGCCGGGCTTGAGGTCGTAGGAGAAGCGCCCGATGCCGCCATACTGGTTGAAGTCGCGATCGTTGTTGGTGAATGTCGAGCCGTCGGTGAGCTTGGAGTCCGTGTAGGCGGTGCGATCGACGGTGGCGCCCGCGGCAACCTGGAAACGATTGAAGGTCTGGTCGAAGCCGACCGTGGTGCCGTAGGCGGCGTAGACAGGATATTTCTGCAGGCCCGCCTGCACGTTCGGGCTGCCGGGATTGTCGGTGGCGAGCCGCAGGCGCAGCTGCGAGGTCAGCTTGAGGTCGCGGTCGACGTCGAGGCGGCCGTCGACATGGCCAGTGAAGTCGGGACGATTGATCTCGACCGGCGAAGGCGAGGCAAAGCCGTCGATCGTCGCCGGCATGTTGTTGGTGTAGCCGGAGAACGAGCCGCGCAGATCGGCGACCAGCGCGTGGCGCTCCCAGTCGGACATCACCAGCAGATCGGGTGCGACGACGTAGACCGGCGATCCCACCGGCTTGTTGAGACGCGCAGGATTGGTGTCGTAGCCGGTGGAGAGCTCGAGCCCGCCCTTGATCAGAAAACTGCCGGCGTAGTCGCCGACGGCCCCAAACGCATCGTCATCCGCCTTGAGGCGACGGCGCAGCGGCTGGCCGGGCACGGTGCCCGCCATCGCCGCCGGCACCGGCGCCTTGTTGGCGGAGGCGGATGGCGGCGGCGCGATTCTGGGCAGGCCGAGCGTCGATGGCGGCGGCACCGTGGTCGGCGCCGGCGA
>NZ_AJQF01000423.1:0-239 GCF_000261705.1 Bradyrhizobium genomosp. III
CGGCTGGCCCGGATAGAGCTTGGGTTGCTGTCTCTTGCGGTTGAGCGAATCATAGCCGGAGCTGCTCGCGCCGGTGGCGGCAGATAGGCCATAAGTCGGGACCTGACCGACGCGCGAGGTCGCGGGCGCCTGCTGGCGTTTGCGCGGATCAGCACTGGGATCGGGCAACGCCGGCAATGCATCCGACGGCGCCTGCGGCACGCCCGCCGTGCGGCGCGTCGGCAGCGTCTCCGGGGCGG